>JAIETT010000285.1 GCA_019744945.1 Burkholderiales bacterium | reverse complement strand
ACTCGTTAAGATCATTGCTATTTTGTGCAGTTTCTAATGCCAAAATATATTCCGCACGATTGGCGATGCGAATAATTGCAGGTGGATAGCCACTTTGTAGTAAGATAAGATTCATCAATAAGCGCGCGGTGCGACCATTCCCATCAATAAAAGGGTGAATAGTCACAAATTCATAATGAGCTTGTGCCGCCCTAATAATTGGATGCTCATTGTTAACACTTAAATTAACAATAAATTCCTGCATCGCATTATCAAGTTGTAATGGATCGGTAAAATTTCTGATCCGCCCATCACTCAAACGCACACCAACCAAGGTATCACGAAATTTACCCGCGTATTTGTCATCAATTCCACGTAAAATCAACCCATGAATATCTTTAATATCGCGTAGTGTAATTATTTTATTCTTGCTAAGTTCTTCAATAAAATCTATCGCATACTTATGATTGATAACTTCCAAATGCTCATTTAATTTTTTACCACCAATGGTTAGCCCCTCATTCAAGACTAATTTGGTTTCATTAAAGGTCATGGTTGAACCTTCAATTGCATTTGAATTGTACGTTAAATCAACATCAAAGATTCTTTTGATTCGCAATAACTGTTCACGGCTAAATGCGCGTTTACTATCCAAAATTACTTTCTGAGCTTCAAGTTGCTGAATTAAATCGGTAATATTCTTTTTCATGTTTTTAATCTTTAAAATTATTTTACTGTGGTTTGATTCTTCTTAAAATTTTCAGCTTGCTCAAAAATTTCAATATAAACCTCATCAATCTCAACAGGTGGATAGCCATATTCATCGAGCAAAAGAATTAAACCGACCTTTAACGCTGATTTTATATCATCGCGTTTATTCCAATCTGGAAATTTGGCTTGCCCATCAACAAGATCTTTTACGGCTTTGGCTAGTTCAATCATTTTACCATCAGGATATTTGAAATCATACTTTACGCACAGTTCTTTTAGAATATCATAAAAAGCTTTTTCTTCAAAATTAATCCCTAATTCGTCACCAGCAGAAAACTCTTTGTGAACCTGCCAAATTAATTCAGTCAAAGCATCTGCCATTTCTTCATAAACTTCACTTCTTAGAATATCATTGGCTTCCCGATCATTATAGCGCTCAACCAAAGCTTGCATTTTTTTGGTAAAGTCCATACCTTTTATACGATTTATTTTCTTAACTTCGCCAATTGCTTTAGCAAGTAATTGCTGTAATAACTTAATTTTAGTATTTGGTAATTTTATCTTATCAATTTTAGCCAAATAATCTTCATCAAAAATATCTTGCTCAACCGTATGCTCATCACCGAGTTTAAAAATTTCTTCTACACCATCGCTTTGTAACGCATCTTTTACCATTTCACGAACTTTAGCGTTCATCTGTGCAGTATCTGGAGCATTGCCTCTGGTTAGTTTAAATAAAATTGAGCGAATGGCTAAATAGAAATGAATATAATCTTTTTCTAACTGGGTTAATTGCTCGCTTCCGGCACAAATATCATAAGCGGCTTTGATGCGTTTAACTAATCCCATAAAGCGAGTTTCAAATTCTTTAGTTTGCTGGACATGCTCAGCGGCTAAATTTAAGGCATTTAACTGTTGAAGCGGTGTACCAGCAAAATATTTTGAATTATCAAAAGGATGAAATAACTTAGCTAACAGATCTAAATGATTTCTGACTATGATGATAGATTCAACAACATCTTCAAAATTATCTTTATCGCCTTCGCTATATTGCTTGAGCGCCAAATTCATTTGATTTTTGATACCGATATAATCGATAACCAAGCCTTTATTTTTACCATTAAAATTGCGGTTTACTCGTGAAATGGTCTGAATCAAATTATGACGTTGGATGGGCTTGTCAATATAAATACTATCCAAAAATGGCACATCAAAACCAGTAAGCCACATATCAACGACAATCGCAATCTTAAAATTTGATTTTTCATTTTTAAATTGGCGGTCAAGTTCTTTGCGATATTCTTTAGTGCCACACAAATCATAAAGCTCTGGCGGATCGTTTTGCCCGCGAGTAGCAATAAATTTAATTCGTTCGATTGGCTTGAGTTCTCGTTTGTCTTTGTCGCTAAGTTCCGCTCCCTCTTCGGCAGCACGAACTTCGCTCCATTCCGGGCGGATAGCAACGATATTTTTGTACAATTCATAGGCAATTTCACGAGTACTACACACAAACATTGCCTTGCCTTTTACGGTTGAACCTTCTGCCAACCTAGTTTCATAATGACTGACAAAATCCTCGGCAACGGCTTGCAAACGATCAGGATCGCCAATAATGGCATACATTTGTGCCATTTCTTTTTTGCTTTGTTCAATCTGATTTTCATTACTGCCAATCTCAGCACATCTCGCGTAGTAATCCTCAATTTCTTTAAGCTTGGAATTATTGAGGATAACTTTTGCGGCTCTACCTTCATAGACAATTCTAACCGTAATTTCGTCTTTGACCGACTCAGTCATGGTATAAGCATCAACCACTTTACCAAATACATCCAGCGTTGCATCTATCGGTGTCCCAGTAAAACCAACGAACGTCGCATTGGGTAATGAATCATGTAAATATTTAGCAAAACCAAAAGTTTTAGTAACGCCTGTATCCGTAACTTTAATTTTTTGATCCAGATTTACCTGACTACGATGTGCCTCATCAGAAATACAAATAACATTAGTCCGCTCAGTTAGCAGCTGAATATCTTCCGTAAATTTATGGATGGTAGTTAGAAAAACACCACCGCTTGGTCTGCCTTGTAGTTTAGCCCTTAAATCCGCGCGACTGGCTACACTTTCAACCAGATCATCGCCAATGAACTTTTTGGCGTTTACAAACTGTCTGGAAAGTTGCTCATCTAAGTCGCTGCGATCTGTTATCAAAACAATAGTTGGGCTGGCAAAATATTCACTTTTCATCAACAATCTAGTCAGATAAAGCATCGTAAAACTCTTGCCACAACCGGTTGCACCAAAGTAGGTTCCGCCTTTACCATCCCCAGCTGGCTTTTGAGCTTGCTTTATTTTGTCATATAAGGCTCGTGCCGCATAATATTGCGGATAGCGACAAACAATCTTTTCATTTTTCTTGGAGCTATCGGGAATATAAATGAAATTTTGGATAATATCACGCAAGCGGTCTTTGTGAAACATACCCTGAATCAGAGTAAACATACTATCAATGCCATCGACATCTTTGGCTAATCCAGCAATTCTCCGCCAAGCATAGTAAAATTCATAGGGAGCAAAAAACGAACCAGCCTTGTTATTTACGCCATCGCTAATGATACAAAAAGTATTGTATTTAAAGAGTTCAGGAATATCGCGCTGATAACGAACCGTTAATTGGTTGTAAGCATCGTAAATGGTAGCCTCTTCACGAATCGCGCTTTTAAATTCAAATACCACCAAAGGCAAGCCATTAATATAGACAATCCCATCGGGAATACGCTTGGATGTTCCGTTAATTTCCAACTGATTAACAAACTTGTAAATATTATTATCTACTGTTACGTGTTCTGCGCCAAATTGACTAGCCCTATTTAGCCCAGTATAATTGATAAACTGAATATACAGATCTTTTTGATTACGGTCTTCTCGTTTGAGGATAAAACCATCTGAGAGCATCCGCAAAAATGTTTTATTACTTTCATAAAGATCAGAAGCTGGCAATGATTTTAGTTGCAAAATTAGCGAATTAACTTCATTATCTGTAATGCCTTGTGCTGCATATTGCGCTAAAAGAAAACTCCGCAAATCTTCCTCAATTAATACCTCATCAGGATTGCGGTCAATAGTCGTACCCACGCAATGATGGAAGCCTTGCTGCTCAAGTAACTCAATAAACGAATGCTCTAGTTTTGGTTCAGTAAATTTCATACTCTACTTTCTAATATTGTACCTGATAATTTTTGCCATCATCTGCAATTGTTTCCAAAATGGAAATAGTTGCTTCACGAACCAGTTCACCGCTTTCAAAAATATTTTTCAGGTCAGTAACTCTCCATTCGGTTAATTTAATCAATGATTACCTCCCAATAACCATCTTTTGCTGAACCAATCCGTTGTAATTGTTTCGATTTTTTGAGTGACTCAATATTTCTCTCGACAGAACGAGCCGTAACACCAGTTAATTTTGCAAGTTCTGGAATGGTAATTTGTGGATTTGAACGCATTGCGTCAATTATTTTCCCCGACGTTTTCCCCGACGTTTTCCCCGACGTTTTCCCCGACGTTTTTGTTATTTCGTGAGTTTGTGTATCTAAATAATTTTGTGCAAATAAGGTTATAGCAATACCGCCATTTTTTTCAATTAGTTCTGGTTCTATTAAGCCCGCATCTTTGCATGAGTTGATGACTTTCAAAGTACCACGCCCCCACGAATCAATATACCCGCCGAGAAAGCAGGCGTTGGCTAGTACAGGGTTACGCGGGCGTGAACTATGCTCTTTTTTGAGATCTTCAAGGCTTAGACCATAGGGTAAAGTACCTTCATTCCAAATCGAAAGACGATCATCATAAACGCGCATCTGTATAGTTGCCCCCATATAAGTGCGGTGTACCAAGGCATTCAACAATATTTCTCGTAGCGCTGCAATTGGATAAATGTCATTTTCTTTGCGTTGAAAACCTTCAAAGGTTACTGGGCGAGTCAAAAATTTATGATTCAACTGTATCTGTACTTCATGCAATATGTGAACCAGATTACCTTCAACAACTTCCTGAAAACGCAAATCCGCTGCATCAACACCAAAACGTCCAATCTTGACTTGCACATTGGGATAAAACCTCATTGGGTCTTTACCAAACATTATAATTGCCGCTCGTTTGAGTTTGTCGTCAACTGTCAGTTTGAGCTTTTCTAAAATCTGAAAAACACTTAAACCAACCGTTTCAGGCAAGCGACCATAACCTTGACTGTCAGCAATAAACTTGGTAATGCTCCCATCATCAATATCAGCAATGGTTGCATTGTCCTCAACCATATCATCCCAAGTTTTACCAGCTTTTTTAATCAAAAATTCATTAAGCTCAACTCCAGTAAGTTCCATCTTGGCACTACCTGAGCGATAATAAAAACGCCCGCGTAAAGAAACTGGCACTGAATATGGATTAACTCGTATCGAAATAAACTTCTTGCCGTTTTCATCATGCAGTTGCACATCGCAAATTATGCCCATCGCATTACGAATCTTATTAGGTAAATCTTCCATTAACTTGGCATAATCAGCAAGCCCAATAACCTTACCATTATCATCTTTGCCAATATAGATAACTCCACCAATAGCATTGGCAAAGCCACAAATCCATTTGAGATAATCATCCTGCCATGAGGATTTAAACTCAGTATTTTGTGATTCGTGAGAGTTAGTCATTGCTCTGTGAACTCGGTTTCTTGATTTGTTCCCATCATCATATTATAATGACCAATATTTTCTGTATGGCTAAATATTTCTCTAAATACTTTCAAATACCTAACAATAGTTCCATCTGGTGCTTCAATAAATAAATCATCTGGCAAAGTATGAGATCCCTCATTTGCCCAGCTTAATAAAGACCTACAAATTTCTCTTTCTTCTTGATTTGAAAACTTGTTAATTAAAACATCATCACGCTTGCTTCCTAATATGCTGAAATAGTTTTCAAGGATTCGCCTCAATGTATTTTGAATGGTAATACCAGAATTATTTTCCCACTCTTTTATTTCGCGCCAAAGCAATTCATAAGATGACTGTATTGGATTATTTTCACCATAAGGGCTAATAGTTGAGATCTGATTATTCTTACGTAAAATCCAAAATTGTGGCTTTTCACCTTTTCTACTCAATCCTTCAAAAGAAACCTCTTTATGGAAATATACATTATGAGTGAGAAGAATTACTTGTTTTATGTTACCTACATTAGATTTCACATTTTTGATAATTTCTTTAATCAATGTACTGACTACAAATAACACATTGCTGTCTAAACTTGAAATAGGGTCGTCTATAACTAACACTCTTTCATTATTTACAGATTCTTCAGAAATGCCACCTTTAGCTAACTGTAGATAATACAGAAAAGTCATGAAGGTAACTTCTCCTTCACTTAGCGTAGTTTCGGCGATAGTTCCATCTTCTCGTTGAATTTGATAAAACCCCTGTTCTTGTGCAGTAACAATTTCAAAATTCAAAAAGCCGTAGGATTTCAAAATTCTGTTTATTTCATCAATAGTTGGTTGAATACTTGTAACATTCTTATTTAAATTTTTAATTGCTGCGTTTAATTTGTTGTATTCGTCAAGTTTGTCTTTACGTTGTTTCTCTAAATTTTCTATACCTTTTTCTAAACCACTTTTTTTGCTGCTAAATGTAGAAATATCTGTTTTGTACTCTTCAATTAGATATTTCCAAATAGCTTTTATGAGATTACTTTTTTCAGTTGCAAAATTTGTAACAATGTCATTATGTTTTTTGATTTCTATATTGGCTTGATTGATTAACCCTGCTGCTAAATCAGCTTGTTCCTTAATTGATAATAACATTACGCTTCTACTTGGTTCTTTAACTTTGTTATTTAGAAGCTCATTGTTTGTTGTATTTTGGCTTATCAATGTTTTTAGGTAAGCCGAGAACTTGTCAACGTCAAGTTTTGTATTGCTAAAAGATTTTTGATTGGCTTCAATACCGTTTAGTTCGTTTATGATGTTTTGAGTTAAAGTATTGTATTCTTGTTTTAACTCTTTGAGTTGTTTGATGTCATTTAAGTATGTTTCATCAAAAAAACTTTCTAATTGTGTTTTAAACTCCTCCGTTATTGTTTTTTGCTGGCAAAAAGGACAAGTCTTATCATCAATGTATTCTCTACCTTGATTAACCCAATCATTGATGTTTAATCGTTGAATTAATTTAGCAATATCAACATCGGCTTTTCCAACAATAATTTTCTTCCAAATTCCGTTTGCTTCAATTTCTAAAACACGGTGAAATGAAATAGAATTTATTGGGTTAATTCGTTGTGGCTGTTCTCCAAATATTGTTTCTGCTTTTGTTGTTAGGTTTTCAAGAGTTTCTAATTGAGCGTTGTTACTTGAAACCTCTTGCAGAAGTTTATTTTTGAAAGGTTCTTTTTGATGTGAGCCATAAGCTTCTCTGAAAACTGTTTCGTATTTCTTGTAAATTTTTGTCCAAGTGGTTTCTTTAAAATCGTTTTCTAATTTGGCTTTTTCTTCTTGCTGTTTAGTTAAGATTTCACGTTTTTGTAGTCCGTCATCTTTAATGGTTTTAAGTTCTTCAGTTTTTTGTTCAATTATTTTGATTTGTTCGGCAGTCGCTTCTCCAAGTGTAAAAACTCCGTTTAGCTTTCCTTTACCAAAATTTCTTTCTCTAAACTCTTTGTTGTAAACCAAAACTTGAATAGGCGCTGCATTTTTCCAACGCATCGTACAATTACTAAATTTTCTATCAGTAGGATTTAACAGAAAATTTGACAAAGTAGTTTTGCCACTACCATTGGCACCATAAATAAAATTTACTTTTTTTAGTTCATCTATTTGAACCCCATTTAATGCATCATAAGTAGCTACATTCTTTATATGTACGGATGTAATCATCGTATTAATCTCCAGCTTGTGCTAATTTGGAAAGAAGCAAATTTTTTAATTGATTTAATGCAACTTGCTGTTGTTTTTTCTTAAATAGGTAATTATTTAATTTCATGCTAATTTTAACGTATCTGTCTAGTACACTAACTACTGGAAAGATAATCTTCTGCTGCCCAAATGTTTTGATGGTTATTGCACTTTGTGTGGAACCAATAGTTATCTCATCTAACAAGTTCTTAAATTGTTCGGTTTGCATAAAATCATACACATAGTAATTGGATTTTTCTTGTTTAAAATTTTTGAACCAAATCACATTTCCATCTTTGAAATAAAACTGCTCATCTACAACCATATATGTAGAACCAATTGTGCCTACTGCTGTCATTAGAATATCACCATTGTTTGGTTTACCATAGTTTTTCACGAGTTGATTATATCGTTCAGGCGAAATAAAAATAAGATTTGAAATAACTTCTCCTGCCTTTTTTTGTGTAATTTCCTTTCCTCTATAGAAAGGGATTCCTTTTTTTTGGTATTCATTCTCAAAAATTCTTTTACTCGAAGTTATTTCACAAAGTGTAGATATTTCTTTTCGTTCCCAATATTGTGGAATTTCTCCAAGTTCAGAATCAACCATTTCACCACCATTTGATTTATATGGATTGCCATTTTCATCAGGAAACTCAAATTCAACAAACCATTGTTTATAAATCGTCTGAGCAGTTTCTTCCAGCTTTTTGATCAGTTGTTGATTGAGTATAATACGATTTTGAATAATGTTGTATTCTTTTACAATTTCTCTTTGTTTGTCGATATGTGGGACAGGAATGAGCGTTTGGCACAGTTCCTCCCAATCATAGCCACCTCTAATAGCTGCATCACATTTAAAAGTCACAAATCGATCAAATTCTGATCGGCGAAACCACATCATTAAATATTCTGGGTCAAGCTCATTTTTATCTTTTACTTCAAAGACAGGATATGCGGGTGAAACTAAGTTTGGCTCATCGTCTAACTTTAAAACAACTGGTAATTTATTAACTCGAATTGGGGACATAAAATCACAAGCAAATTGATATTTACGCATAACCTTATAAACAGACATATCTGTACCAACAATATTAGAGGTTGTTTCTCTAAATTCTTTGGTCATGCTTAAACCTAATAACCGAGTAACTTTCAAATTATTATTGCGCTCTTCTACCCTTTGAATGTAATTGCCTATCGGTTTATAATTTGATGTCATAATTCACCACCATCTTCCAATTGAAGTCGGATAAATGCTTTTTTCCGTTCAATTTCTTGCACCAGCTCTTCTTCAGTTGGCAGATATGGCATATATTTTGTGGCAAATAACTGTTTGCTCTCATTTAAAACTGAATATTTTACAATCGTTTCATCTTTTTCGGCACATAGCAATATCCCAATAGTGGGATTGTCGTTTACCTGCCTTTTTAAATCATCAAACATGCGCACATACATATCCAACTGACCTACATCCTGATGAGTAAGCCTTGTAGTTTTCAAATCAAAAATAACAAAGCATTTCAAAATGTAATTATAAAAAACTAAATCAATATAGAAATGCGAAGTTTCAGTACTAATCCGAAACTGTCGAGCTACAAAAGAAAATCCTTTACCCAGCTCAAGCAAAAAAAGTTGCAAATTCTGAATTAATGCAGTTTCAATTTTGGTTTCTGTCTCTTTATGGTTAATAGGCAAATTAAGAAACTCAAAAATATATGGATCTTTAATATAGTCTCCAATATTTTGCTCGCTATTATCATTCTGTGGTGATAGTGAATACTCTGATTTTACCGATAATACCCGTTCATAATAATGCGTATTTATGTTACGCTCTAAATTTCTAACACTCCAGTTTTGTGACGTAGATTCTTGTATATAGTACTCCCTCGCCCGCTTGTTAGCCACTCGCATTATCAACCGATTATGACTCCAACTTAATTTGCTACACAGTGTGTAGCAATTCTCCGGATCAGGATACGTTAAATAGAATTGCCGAAAGTTTCTTAAATTTGCATAAGAAAAACCTTTGCCTAAATCTCTTGTAAGAGCGATAGAAAGATTTTTTAGAATAGATTCACCATAATTTGCTCGACTCTTACCCTGCTGCTCTTCCTCAACAATCCGCTTACCAATTAACCAATAAGCTTCTACCATTGCCGTATTAACTGCGGCATAGGCTTTTTGTCGTGCCTGCGCAAGAATCTGCTTAATTTCAGTTATATAACTCTCTGTATTATTTAATTTCATAACCCAACTCTTTAAATACATTTAGCAAATCAGCTTTGGATTGTTCTTCGGCTTTGAGTAATTCGGCAAACTCATTTTTTAAGGATTGCATTTTTTCATCAAAATTGATATTCTCATCGCGATTGACAAATTCAATATATTTGCTGGGTACTAGTGAAAAATCTTTTTTAGCGACCTCTTCAAATGATGCAGAATAACAAAATTCAGGAATATTTTCAATCTGTTGAATTTGCCATTGGTGATAGGTGTTAGCTACTTTTTGAATATCCGCATCTGAAAACTGGGTATATTTCTTTTCAAAGGGTTCACCCATTTGACGCAGATCCATAAACAGGATTTCCTTTTCCCTATCTCGGTAGCTACGAGTTTCATTAGCAATTTGTCTGTTGTGTGCTTGTTTATTTTTATTGACTATCCACAGGGTAACGCTAATATCAGTGGTATAAAACAAATTGCGCGGTAACACCAAAATCGCTTCCACCAGATTATTTTCTATCAATTTGCGACGAATTTTATATTCCTCGCCACCACCACTCAAAGCGCCATTCGCCAAGATAAAGCCTGCCACGCCATTTTCACCAAGTTTGCTCACCATATTCAAAATCCAGCCATAATTGGCATTGCTTTTCGGTGGTACATCATAGCCGCGCCAGCGTGGATCATCGATTAATTCCTTATCACCGCGCCAATCTTTTTGGTTAAAAGGTGGGTTTGCCATGATAAAGTCGGCTTTTAAATCTTTGTGCTGATCGTCGCCAAAAGTATCGGCGGCTTTTTCGCCTAAATTGCCGCTAATTCCACGGATTGCAAGGTTCATCTTCGCTAGTTTGTAAGTAGTGTTAGTGTATTCTTGCCCATAGATTGAGATTTCTTTTTTATTGCCGTGATGAGCTTCAATAAATTTGATTGATTGCACAAACATACCACCTGAGCCACAGGCAGGATCATAAATAATGCCCTTATAAGGTTCAATCATTTCAGCAATCAGATTGACAATACTTTTGGGCGTGTAAAACTCGCCCTTGCCTTTGCCCTCTGCCAACGCAAATTTAGACAGGAAATATTCATAGACTTTACCCACCACATCTTGTTTTGGGTCTTTGGTAGTATCAATGTCATTAATCGTATCAAGTAATGAAGACAGTTTGGTTATATCTAAACCCAAGCGTGAGAAATAATTATCAGGTAACGCGCCTTTGAGAGATTTATTGTTTTTTTCGATAGTATGTAAAGCGGTATCAATTAATAGCGCAATATCATTTTGCTTGGATTTTTGGATGAGATAATTCCAACGACTAGTTTCTTCCAAAAAGAATACATTGTGCATATTGTAGAACTCAGGCATCTCAATATATTTATCTTTACCCTCAGCAACCAATTTGGCGCGATGTTCTTCAAATTTATCACTGGCAAACTTCAAAAAAATCAGCCCTAATACAACGTGCTTGTATTCGGCTGGCTCTACGCTGCCACGCAATTTATTGGCTGCTTCCCAAAGGGTTACTTCAATTGATTTTTCTTTTAATTCTTTTTTTTGTTTTGCCATTAAGCTATCTCTTATCTTCTAACAGTAATAATAATTTGGCTATTTTATCAAATATTAACTAACCTTGATTATGCGCTTTTTTATAATTATGAACAAAAGCCAATAATACCTCATTAATTTTTGTTTGATATTTATTGCTATGCTCTTTGAAAAAATCAATAATTTCCTCATTTAACCTAATGTTTACTAATAGTTTTTTAGGTTCTTGTTTGGTCATTAATTTAAACATTTCTTCCGTAGCTTCTGGAATATCGGAGTAATCAATCTCATCATTGCTCAACATATTAACTTTCTCCAAATCTGTTTTAGGTGTTTTTACAGTATTTTTCATATAATGCCTCCTCTCGGCTATTCGCTCGGCGAAATGATA
>JAIETT010000023.1 GCA_019744945.1 Burkholderiales bacterium | reverse complement strand
GAAGGTGTTGATTTGTATATGGAGAGCGGTGTGATGAGTAATCAGGATGCCGAGATTAGCTTTAATGGGACTAATTACTGCTTTGGTTGTGGTCGAAACATTTCATATGTTGACTTTTCAGCAACGGCAAAAATTAAAAATTTAGGTAATTCGGTTTATAATCTTGATTTTGGACGTGTTATTAGTGATGGGCACGGTACGCTTGAAACTGAGTTACAGTGGAATGGAGCGTTTCAAGATTTTAATTTACTGCAAACCGTTGGAACGATAAAGGCAAAAATGACCTCAGGTAAATTGCTTAAAGTTGACCCAGGCGTTTTTGGTGGTCTTTTAAGTATTATTAATTTACAAGGTTTATTTGAATTCGGTAGTGGTGATATTAACAGCATCTTTAAAAAAGGCTTTTATTTTAATAGTTTGGATTTGAATGTTGATATCCTAACATCGCAAGTTTTATTAAAGCAGGTTTATATGGCTGGTCCATTGGCAAGCGTAAAAAGCGCTGGGAAAGTTAATTTTGCGAATAATACCTTGGATACAGAAGTTGCGATTACACCGAAAATTGGCTTTGCGGTAGCGTTAACTGCAGGATTTGCTACATTAAATCCAGTTGTTGGTCTGGCTGTGTATGTTGGTGAATTACTTTCTGGTGATGCCCAAAATGATTTATTTACAGTAGGATATCATGTGACAGGGGATTTAAAGAAACCTAGTGTTAAGAGAGTTGATCTATCAGATCAATTATTTAAAAACATGAATTCAACCATAGGTAATTAGATGACAGCCAAATCATTGAAAGTTGCAGCGATTCAAATGCGCTCAGTGCCAGATTGGCAAATAAATTTGTCAACTGCCGCAAGATTGATTAAAGAAGCTGCCTCAAATTCTGCTCGTTTGGTGGTACTTCCCGAGTTCTTTATTCAAATTTGTGCGCCTGAGTTGAAAGATAGATTTGATATCGTCGAAGAACTTGGTAATGGAGTTATTCAAACTGAGCTAGCCAGGCTGGCATTGGAGAACCACATTTATATATTAGCTGGAAGCATACCATTGAAGTCTGCAATTATGGATAAATATTACAATGCAGCGTTGATGTACGCTCCAGATGGTAATTTATTGTGTGCGTATAATAAGATTCATTTATTTAAATTTAATGATGGTGTCGTTGCGTATGATGAAGATGTTAATTTTGTTGCTGGTGAGCAAATAATTTGTTGTGAGATCGATGGATTTAAAGTTGGCTTGTCAATTTGTTATGATCTACGTTTTCCTGAATTATTTCGTGCCATGGGTGTAGTGGATGTTATTTTATTGCCATCTGCATTTACCTATCAAACAGGTTTAGCTCATTGGGAATTATTAGCGCGCGCACGAGCAGTTGAAAATCAGTGTTACTTTGTTGCTGTAAATCAAGGCGGTGAGCATGAATCTGGGCGTAAAACTTATGGGCATAGTTTAATCTGTGATCCATGGGGCGAACTGCTTGCGTCTTGTGCCGATGGTGAGCAAATCATTTATGCGGAATTGAGTTCTTTACGGTTGCAGGAAGTTCGTGCTAAATTGCCAGCCTTAAAGCATCGTAAATTATAAAGCCTCGCAGTTATGCAAGGCTTCGCTTAGTTAGATTAGATGTTATGCAAAATTTTTGCTAACAAAATCCCAATTTACTAAATTCCAGAATGCAGCCATATAATTAGGGCGGCTATTGCGGTAGTCAATGTAATAAGCATGTTCCCAAACATCACAAGTCAATAAAGCTTTATTGGCTGAAGTTAATGGGGTTGCGGCATTTGAGGTGGAAACTAATTCTAGCTCACCAGTTGGAGTTTTTACCAACCAGCCCCAGCCAGAACCAAAAGTTCCAACACAGGTTGCGGTAAATTGTTTTTTAAATTCTTCAAAAGAGCCAAATTTTGTGTTGATGGCTTCTTTTAAAGCTCCAGTTGGTTCGCCACCACCTTGTGGAGACAAACAGTTCCAGTAAAATGAATGATTCCAAACTTGCGCTGCGTTATTAAAGATACCACCACTAGATTTTTTAATAATTTCCTCTAGAGTGGAATTGGCAAATTCGCCATCTTTAACTAAATTATTTAGATTAGTTACATAAGTTTGATGATGTTTACCATAATGATATTCTAAGGTTTCTTGTGAAATATGTGGCGCCAAAGCATTAATTGCATATGGTAGTTGGGGTAAAGTGTGTTCCATGGGGTCATCCTTTATTCAAAATAATGAGATAATAAATTTAACAAGCAATAGTTTACCATACTAAGTGGTCTTTGCTGTGAAATTTACACTAAATTTATCGATTATAAGGTGAATTGTAGCTTACAATAATGCAATTAATTTGAAAGGCTAAAATATGACCAAAGCAATTTATGCAGGCAGTTTTGATCCAATTACCAATGGTCATTTATGGGTAATAGATAAAGCCGCTACAATTTTTGATGAATTGGTGGTTGCGGTTGGTGATAATCCAGGGAAAAATTATACGTTCTCGATGGATGAACGAGTGGATCTATTAAAGCAAACGCTAATTAAATATAAAAACATTAAAATAGATCAATTTAGTGGTGAATTCTTGGTGAACTATGCCTTAAATGAAAATGCGAGCTTTATTGTTCGTGGAATTAGGAATAATCAAGATTATGAATTTGAGAAAACGTTACGTTATGTTAATTCTGATGTATGTTCCTCAATTGATACGATTTTTTTGATTCCACCCCGCGATTTTGCTGAAGTATCATCTAGCCTAGTAAAGGGATTTGTAGGAACTAACGGTTGGCAACAGATTGTTGCAAAATATGTTCCAGAGATAGTTTTGGATAAATTAATAAATAAATATGAAGAGGAAATTAATGCAAAACGTAAATGATAGTATGGTTCGTGCTTGTGCAAAATTATTGGCTCAAGTTCTTGAGTTTGAACACCCCGCTGATGCGCTGTTATCTAAATTTTTCCGTGAGAATCGTAAACTAGGTTTGAAAGATCGCAATGTAATTGCGGAAACCACCTATACTATTTTACGTCACTACCTCAAGTTAACCAAAGTTGTGGCAGCTAAAAATTCATTTACCCTAATTGGTTATACGTGGGTTAAATTACTTGGGGTTGGGCGTCATGAAATTCGCGAACTGCGCACAATTAATTTGGGTGAATTAGATAAATTACCAGAATTAGATATGAATGTGGTTGAATTACCTGAATGGGTTATTAAGCGTTTGTCGGCTAATTTAACGATGGATGAAATTACTGAATTAGCCAAAGCCATGACTAAGCAAGCTCCATTGACGTTGCGTGTAAACACCATCAAAACCAGCCGCAATGATGTTTTGGCTGCGTTTGCAGAGCAAGGCATTAAAATTAAGCCAACGGTATTTTCTCCTTATGGAGTCAAGCTTAATGATCGAGCCGCGCTAATCAAAAATGAATTATTTTTGCAGGGTTTAATTGAAGTTCAAGATGAAGCTAGTCAATTAGCTGGACTTTTACTTGAGCCTAAACGCGGTGATATGGTGGTTGATTTTTGTGCGGGCAGTGGCGGCAAAACCTTGCTATTTGGTATGTTAATGAAAAATAGTGGGCGTATTTATGCGTTTGATGTAAATGAACGACGTTTAGGAAATCTTACTCCACGTTTAGCGCGTTCTGGTTTATCAAACGTTTATCCGCAATTAATCGCGAGCGAAAATGATTCGAAGCTTAAACGCTTGGCAGAAAAAATGGATCGGGTCTTTGTTGATGCACCCTGTTTGGGCTTAGGGACTTTACGCCGCAATCCAGATTTAAAATTTCGTCAAAATGAACAAGGTTTAGCTGAGATAAATGTTAAACAATTAGACATTTTAACTGCGGCAAGTCGCTTGGTGAAACCCGGTGGAGTGTTGGTTTATGCGACATGCAGTATTTTACGTGCGGAAAATCAGGATGTCGTTGAAAATTTCTTATCTGAGCATGCTGAGTTTGAAATAATTGAGGTTAAGCAGGTGCTTAAGAATTTGGATTTAGTGCTGAAAGATCAACGCTATTTAGAACTCAATCCTGTTACGCACGATACCGATGGCTTTTTTGCCTGCATAATGCAAAAAAGTATTAATGAACCTACATTACTTTAAGGTTTTTAGTTAAAATCATAGTCTCGTGTATAAATTTGGAGATATAGAGATGTTAGTGATTCAAAGTTTTATTGGCTTTTTCTTTCTGATAGCAATTGCTTTTTTTATGTCAGAAAATAAGAAAGCCATTAATTGGAAGTTAATATTAACTGCATTTATAATGCAAAATGTATTATTTTTGTTAATTCGTTACGTTCCTGCCGTTAATTACCTTTTGCAAGGTTTGTCAACAGGACTTTTAAACTTTATGGATTATGCCAATGAGGGAGCTGGATTTGTATTCGGTAGCTTAGTGGATAAATCTAAAAATGGTTTTATTTTTGCCTTAGTAGTTGTGCCAACAATTGTGTTTTTTGGCTCGGTGATTTCTTTGCTGTATTTCTTTGGAATTATGCAGCGCGTGATTGTGTTTTTGGCTTTTCTATTGCGCAAAACGATTAAACTTTCAGGTGTTGAGAGTTTAGTTGTAATTGCCGATATTTTTCTTGGTCAGTCTGAGGGGCCAATGGTTATTGGACCGTATGTAGCTAAGATGACGCGTTCAGAATTAGCCTGTGCCTTAGTTGCTGGTTTAGCTAATTTATCTGGTTCAACCTTAGGGATTTACTTAAGCTTCTTAGGTGGTGGTGATCGTGCGCAAGAAATGATTTTTGCCCAATCATTATTAACTGCAACCTTTATGAATGCTTGTTCGGCGGTAGTTTTTGCCAAAATATTCTTTCCTGAGACTGAATATGACAAAATTATGGATACTTCACATATTAAAGTGGGTGGTATGCAAGCCGATAGCGCAATTGAAGCAATTATGCATGGTGCGTTCACTGGGGTTAAAATCGGGGTTGCGATTTGTGCAGCGTTGATGGCAGTAATTCCTTTAGTTCATGCAATTGATGGTATTTTGATGTGGGTTGGTGGTTTAATCAATATTAATCTATGGATTGAAAGTATGTCGAATAAAGCTTTTGCTGGTTTGTCGCTTGAGTTCATCTTTGGTTTAATTTTTAGATTCTTTGCCTTCTTTATGGGAATTAGCTGGAATGAAACTCTTCAAGTTGGTAGCTTACTTGGTCAAAAAGTCGCAATTAATGAATTTGTGGCTTATATGAGTTTGGGGCAAATGAAAGCCGCTGGTTTATTATCGGCTAATTCAGTATTTATTTCAACTTTCGCTTTAGCTAGCTTTTCAAATTTCTCATCGATTGGTATTTCATTAGGTGCTTTCTCTGCATTAGCTCCAGGGCGTCAATCTGATTTAGCGAGCATGGGATTCAAAGCCTTGTTTGCAGCAATTATGGCGGGGTTTATGACCGCAACCGTAGCTGGATTCTGGCATAATATCTTGGGTTAGATTTGTTGACTACAAAATAAAAAAATGATGGCTTACGCCGTCATTTTTTTATGTGTAAATCAAGCATTTTTAAGTGGTCTAGTGAATTATTTAAAGTAAAAAATTATTGTATGTCGTTGTAAAATAGTTTATGTCGATCGATGAGTGCTGTTGTTTATATTTCCTCCGAGAAGTAAGTTTAATCAGTGAAAAATAGTTTACTATTTCAGTGTGTTAAGATTGCGAAAATAAACTTACTTTTAAGGTGGCTATCTGCTATAATAATGGCATTAAGATGGTTGCTCTAATTTGTCTAATTTAGTTACAGCAGCGATAAATAAGTTTTTTAATCAACTGGGAGTAGGCTTTATGAGTCACTATTATTTTTTACCACATCAACGAATTGATGATATGTTGGATGCTTTAAAGAGCGATGGTTACAATTGTGTAGCACCGCGTCATCATGATGGAGCAATCAATTATGACACTTTGAATAAAGCGTCGGAATTACCTTGGGGTTTTCATGATGAACAAGCACCTGGGCATTATGCAGTTAGAAAAACTGATCATCAACATGCTTTTGGTTTTGTACTACCAACCACGTCTGTTAAGCCAATGTTATTTAAAGCCAAAGAAAATGTTTGGAAAGTTGCACGCAATGAAGCTGGTAAATTAGCTTTTGAACCAATTGTAGAGTTTGATAAAATTGCAGTTTTTGGTGTGCGTCCTTGCGATTTACGTGGAATTGAAATTCAAGATCGCGTGTTTATGGGTAATTCATATAATGACGTTCGTTATGTGAAACGTCGTGAAAATCAATTTTTGATTGCCATGAATTGTACAAAATCGCATTCAAATTGTTTTTGTACGGCTTTAGGTGATTCACCTCAAGCGGACAAAGGTTTTGATTTGGCAATGACTGAATTAGATAGTGAAGGTTTTGTGGTCGAAATCGGTTCTGAAAAAGGTCGCAAATTAATTGATCAATTGAATTTAGTTGCTTCAAGCGGCGGACAAGCCCAAAAGGCTTTAGCGCGCATTGAATATGCTGCTGATGGTCAAAGAAAAACTTTACCACCGATTAAAGAAGTTGAAGCTAAATTAATGGCTAATCTTGAACATCCACAATGGGATGATGTAGCAAGTCGTTGTTTATCTTGCGGTAGTTGTACCCAAGTTTGCCCAACTTGTTTTTGTCATACTGAACGTGATGAACCAAATGTACTTGGTACTGAAACCAATCATACGCGCGAATGGGATTCATGTTTCAGCATTGATCATAGTTACACGCATGGTGATACTTACCGTGCTGAACCAAAATATCGTTATCGTCAATGGTTAACCCATAAATTCTCGACTTGGCGTGATCAGTTCCGCACCAAAGGTTGTGTTGGTTGTGGTCGTTGTGTAACTTGGTGTCCCGTTAAAATTGATGTCGTGGACGAAATTAACGCAATTTGTAAGTAAGAGAGAGAATTATGTTATATACAAATGATGCTTATACGCCATATGAGGCGGAAATTGTTGAATTTATCAAAGAACATCATGATATTTTTACAATTCGTGTGAAATTTACTGACCCTGAAATGGACAAAAAGTATGTTTTCCGTCCTGGTCAATTTAATATGATTTATTTATATGGTGTTGGTGAAGTTGCAATTTCAATTGTAAATGATCGCAATCATCAAGCTGGACGTTTTGAACATACGATTCAAGTGGTTGGTCGGATTACTAAAGGTATGATGAAACTGCAAACTGGTGACAAAATTGGTATTCGTGGTCCATTTGGAACCGCTTGGCCAATGGAAGAAGCTAAGGGTAAAGATGTTATTATCGTAACCGGTGGTTTGGGCAATGCGCCGTTAGTTGCTGCAACTGAAGAAGTGCTTAAAAACCGTAATCAATATGGTAAATTAAGAGTTTTACATGGAATTCGTTCTTCAGATTTATTGATTTATGATGAAATGTACACGCGTTGGAATAACTCACCTGAGACACAAGTTTTAATGGCGACGAGTAATGCCGATCCAGTTGAGAATGGTAAATGGACTTGGGGCAAAGGATTTGTAACCAATTTTATTCCTGAATTAGGTGTGGATTATGCTAACTCTATCGTGATGACGGTTGGTCCAGAACCAATGATGATTGGGGTTGCTAAAGCATTTATCGCCGCAGGGGTTAAACCTGAAAATGTATATGTTAGTATTGAACGTAGCATGAAGTGTGCAATTGGTCACTGTGGTCATTGCCAATTAGGCGCTCAATTTGTTTGTAAAGATGGTGCAGTGTATCCGTATCCAGCTTGCGAAGAGTTATTAAAAGTGAAAGGACTATAAAATGTCAGCTCATGATAAATTATTGGGTTTAGCGGCACGTCCTAAAGTTGCCGTACATAAATTTAGTTCATGTGATGGTTGTCAATTGGCATTCATCAATGATGCTGTATCTTTATTGGAATTGTCAACATTAGTTGATGTTGTTCATTTTGCCGAAGCTGGTCCGTTAGATGAGTTTGCCGAAGTTGAATTGGCAATTATTGAAGGTTCAGTAAATACAAAACATGATATTCATCGTTTAGAAATGATTCGCGAAAAAGCTAAATACATTATTTGTATTGGTGCTTGCGCGATTACAGGTGGGATTCAAGCTTTGCGTAATTATACCGATGCTAAAGGTTTGCTTGAATGGCAACATGATGTTTACCCACAAGATACGGATGTGATTATTGAACAAGATTTGTCAACTGCCAAACCAATTAGCGCGTATGTGCCAGTTGATTTTGAAATTCCTGGTTGTCCAATTACTAGCGGTCAAATTTTACATGCAGTGCGTTCAATTTTATTTGGTGTTGAGCCAGAAAAAAATGTTGACTCAGTATGTGTAAGTTGCAAACACGCAGGGGTTTCTTGTGTTATGGTTGCAAAAGGTGAACCGTGTTTAGGTCCTGTTACTGCGAATGGCTGTGAGGCTTTGTGCCCAAGTCTTGGACGTGGTTGCTATGGTTGTTATGGTGCATCGAAATATGCCAATCTTGGTGCAATGAAAAATCAATTGCGCGAAATGGGTTTAACTGAACAACAAATTACTCATAAATTCCAATATATTAACAGCCAAGATGCTGGTTTACAAGGAGAATAACTCATGAGTTTAAACAAAACAACAAAAATTGAAATTCCTATTCTTGCTCGTGTTGAGGGTGAGGGTGCTCTGGATCTTGAAATCGTTGATGGTAAAATCACTAAATGTGATGTACGTATTTATGAACCACCTCGTTATTTTGAAAAATTTCTTGAAGGTCGTACGCCAAATGAAGTGATTGATGCGGTGGCACGGATTTGTGGTATTTGTCCGTTAGCGTATCAAACAGCTGCAGCAGGTGCGATGGAACAAGTTTTTGGGATTGAGATTTCTCAATGGGCTAAAGATGCACGTTTGTTAATGATGTTAGGTCAATGGATTCAATCTGAATACTTACACATTCATTTATTGGCTGCGCCTGATTTCTTGGGCTATCGCTCAGGTATTGAAATGGCTAAAGACTATCCAAATGAAGTGTTACGTGGTGTTCGCTTGCAACACTTAGGTAATGATATTATGAAACTTTTTGGTGGACGTTCAGTTCATCCAAATGGCGTAAAACTTGGTGGTTTCTGGCATTCTCCAAAAGAATCAGCGGTTAAAGCTTTTATTCCTCGTCTAGAAGCAGCGTTGAAAGATGCTGAAGATGTAATTAAATTTGTTTCAACTTTGAAATTCCCTGATGTTGAAATTCCATTTACACAAGTTAGCTTACGTCATCCAACTGAATATCCTGTTATTGCTGATCATATTGTGACTTCAGATGGATTAGAATTTCATGTGAATGACTATGATAAACATTTCCGTGAATTTCATGCGCCACAGTCAACGGCATTACATTCAACTACTTTAGATGGTCGCCCAATTCTATTAGGCCCATTATCACGGATTAACTTGAACTTTGATCGTTTACCAAAACACATTCAAGAGATGGCAAATGCAACTGGGGTTAAATTCCCAAGTAAAAACATGTTCCATTCAGTAATTGCGCGTGCGGTTGACGGCTATTGGGCTTTGGAACGTGCGTTACAACTTTGTCAAGCTTATACGTATACTGACACGCCAAGTGTACCAGAAAAAGTATGTGCTGGTGATGCATGGTTTGCTGTTGAGGCTCCACGTGGAATTCAGATTGATCATTTTACGTTTGATGCTGAAGGTAAAGCAACCAATATTCGCATTTCTGCGCCAACTTCACAAAATTTACCGTGTATTGAAGCTGACTTACGTATCGCTTTAGAAAAATTTGGTTTAGATCATACTGATGAAGAAATTCAATTACATGCTGAAATGGTTATTCGTAACTATGATCCATGTATTTCTTGTTCTGCGCATTTCTTAACCTTAAACGTTACGCGTAAATAATGAAAATTTTGATCTTAGGCATTGGTTCTCCATTTGCCGATGATCAAGCTGGTTGGTTTGTAGCCGACCAGCTTTCTCATATGGAGAGCCTGCAAGCCTTAATCACGGCGGGTAAATTAGTTATTGAGGCTGAAAATAGGCCTGGTTTAAATTTGCTTGATTGGTTACAACATGGCTATGAGCAAATTATTTTGGTGGATATGGTTAAAACTAATCTGGCCGAAACAGGGAATATTTATCAGTTAAAAGCTCAGGAAATTATTGGTTTCTCTGGTATGTTATCCTCACATAATTTAGGTGTGTCGCCATCGTTAGCGTTAGCTGAAGTTCTAGGCATGAATATTCAGAATATTATATTTTGGGGTATTGAGGGCGAACGTTATAAGCCTGAACAAGAAATTAGTGCTGAGATGCTCGCTGCGGTAGCGGTCGTGGTGACTCAGATTGAAGATTATCTTGGTCGTGTGATTAATGCGCTTTAAAAATAATAGAGCTAACTCAGTTTTAAATAACTAAATTAGTAATTTATTTATATGCTAATAATATAACTTGTTTTACGGTTTAATATAATAAAAGAGCAACATCTAGTTGCTCTTTTATTATATTAAACCGTAAAATTTTATTGACAGCTCTCGCATTCTGGATTGTCAATTGAACAGAATTGAGCATCGGTTGCTGGAATGTTATTTTCCATATTCGCCCGTGAACTAAATTTGCCTACTGCTCCATCCGCAGTAACGGCATTTAATTCGCCACCGCGTCCAGTTGATTTCTCAGCCGAAGTTGCCGATAATGTGCGTAGATAATAGGTGGTTTTTAATCCACGTTTCCAAGCCAAACGATAAAGTTCATCTAGTTTACGTCCTGATGGTTGCGACATATACAAGTTTAAAGATTGCGCTTGATCCAGCCACTTCTGACGACGGCTAGCTGCTTCAATTAACCAAGCGGTATCCATTTCAAAAGCGGTTGCATATAATTGACGGAGGTCACTAGGAATACGGTCAATTTTCTCAAGGCTACCATCAAAATATTTGATATCACTCAACATAACTTCATCCCATAAGCCACGTTGTTTTAGATCTTTAACCAAGAATTCATTAACTACAGTGAATTCACCCGATAAATTGGACTTAACAAAAATATTTTGATAAGTTGGTTCAATCGATGCCGACACGCCGATAATGTTTGAGATTGTCGCCGTTGGTGCAATCGCCAAGCAATTAGAATTACGCATACCATAAGTTTTAATCTGTTCGCGTAATGCATTCCAGTCCAAAGTTGTTTTGGTATCAACTTGGAAATATTCGGGATTATTGCGTGCTTCAGCTAGAAGTTTCAAGCTATCAGGTGGCAAAATTCCTTGCGACCATAAACTACCTTCAAAAGTTGAATAGCGTCCACGTTCACGAGCTAATTCACTCGATGCCCAATACGCATAATAAGCAATCATTTCCATCGATTTATCGGCAAAGTCCACCGCTTCAATTGATGAATAAGGTAAGCGTAAAACATGTAAGCTATCTTGGAATCCCATGAAACCAAGACCAACTGGACGGTGTTTTAAGTTTGAATTGCGCGCTTTAATTACTGGATAGAAGTTAATATCAATTACGTTATCTAACATTCGCATCGCGGTAGTTACGGTTTGGCGCAATTTCTCACTGTCTAGACCATTTTCAGTTAAATGATTAACTAAGTTAATTGAGCCCAAATTACATACTGCAATTTCATTTTCATTGGTATTTAATGTAATCTCGGTACATAAATTCGAACTATGTACAACTCCAACATGTTGTTGTGGAGAACGAATATTACACGGATCTTTAAAGGTTATCCATGGGTGACCAGTTTCAAAGAGCATGGTTAATATTTTGCGCCATAGTTGTAAAGCTGGAATTTTCTTGCTAAC
>JAIETT010000201.1 GCA_019744945.1 Burkholderiales bacterium | reverse complement strand
TCTGGGCTTTTGTATTTCTATAACTAAAATAGAATTCAAAAAATTAACTGTGGATATTTCAAAATATCATCCACAAACAAACCAACTCAATCCATCATATCTCCCTCCAAAGGTCAAAGAGCTTTTGCTCAATGACCAATTTGGAGTCTATAATCCATGATTTAAACACAAAGCCCCGCTAATCTAGCGGGGCTTTGTGTCGTTTAGCCGCATCTTGATAAGTATGTTGATATATCATATAAATGATTTAAGATAAAAGACTAAACAATAAGTTTTACTAATGGAAAATACCCCATTCACATAGCGTGATGGGGTATTTTCTATTTCAACGTTGCATTAAGTAGTTAATCTGTTAAATTACCAATTGGTTAAAAGAGTGGAATTATTAACGGATTAATCTGCTTTAAGATCAAGTAAATATTGATAGAGCAAATCTTTATTTCCACCAAAAAGCTTATTGGTGAGATTAACGGCTTTCTTGCTGGGTAATTCTGCCGCAATAATATTTAAAGCACTAATTTGTTCGGCAGTGAGTTGCTCTTCGGTGTTTTTAATTTTTAGTTGGGGCAGGATGATAAGCACAAATTCCCCGCGCTGTTGATTTGAGTCTGATTTTACAAAGTCTAAAAGTTCACCTGCTGGGAGTTTTTTTATGGTTTCAAAATGTTTCGTTAGTTCACGTCCCATAACTATTTCGCGCGTGGTGCCCAAGCATTGAACAATATCACTTAGTGAATCTACGATTCGGTGCGGTGATTCGTAAATAGCTACCGCATATTCAACACCTAACCAGAGGTTTAATTGTTTTTGGCGTTGACTAGATTTATTCGGTAAAAACCCATGGAATAAGCTTGGGGTATCCACTAGACCACTAACAGATAATAAACTAATATATGCACAGGCACCAGGTAGCGGATGTGGCGTAATTTGATTGGCATGAAGTACGTTGCACAAGCGTGCACCAGGATCAGATATGCCAGGAGTTCCAGCATCACTAATTTGGACAATTAAGAGCTCCTGATTGAGCCATTCGAGTACTTTTTGACTGATTTCGTTCTCATTGTGGTCATGAAGTGCAATTAAACGCTTTTGGTTGATGCCATGGTGGTTTAATAATTTTTGGCTATTGCGGGTGTCTTCGCATAAAATAATATCAGCCTTAGTGAGTATTTCCAAGGCGCGTAAACTAATATCGTCTAAATTACCAATTGGAGTTGCACAAATATACAGCATGTTAATCAATCATAAAATCTTTAAGGGTGTAATTATAACCTGAGCTGGGTTTGAATAGTCTGTGTTGCCGTGATTTTTTGCATGGCTGCTGAATTAACCCAATTAATTGTCAAATTTTGCTTGACTATGCTGTGGCTTAAAGAGGTTAGTGTTATGGATATTGATTGCATTTACTATTTGAGCATAGTCTGCTAGTTGAATGAATAATTTAGAATTCAGGTTCTAAATTAGCCGTAAAATTAGGGTGAATTTAGTGTTAGAATAGCAGCTTTAATTTTATATAACTAGTCAGAGTTAGCGCGGATTAGTTTTTTAGCTAAAGGTAAACAGATAGATGAATAAAGAAGAGCGCAAGATAATTGGTTTGTCATCATTAGGTGGAATGTTGGAGTTATATGACTTTGCGATTTATGGAACTTTCTCGATTTACTTTGCGCATCAATTTTTCCCCTCAACTAATCCTTACACCGTAATTTTACAAACTTATATGGTTTTTCTATTGGGTTTTATCTTGCGTCCAATTGGTGGCTTACTCTTTAGTCATATCGGTGATGAGTTTGGGCGCAAGAAGGTTTTGATTCTGACGATTTTTATTATGGGGATATCGTCATTAGGGATTGCGTTGTTACCAACCTATCAACAAATTGGTCTTTGGGCACCAGTTCTATTACTATTATGTCGCTTGTTGCAAGGTTTAGCCTTAGGTGGCGAGTTGCCAACGACCTATGTCTATTTAAGTGAGTCCTTAGCCGATAAAAAAATTCTGGCGTTTGGAATAACCATGGCAAGTGTGTTTAGTGGCTATTTATTGGCGGCGGCAATTAATTACCTTTTAAGCCATATTTTTAGCGCAGCACAATTAAATCAATTTGCGTGGCGAATTCCTTTTGTGATTGGTGGAGTAATTTGCTTTATCAGTTATCAAATCCGTAAAAGTCTTCACGAAACTAAAGAGTTTAAGAACATTATGACTAAACCTAAAATACCAATTGTTTATTTGTTTCGCAAACATTGGTCTCAGGTTATTCAAGGGGTGATTTTTTCCGCAGTGCAGCAAGTATTTTCGGTGCTGGCGATTATTTTCATGGCAACTTATTTGCAGACATTTTTAAACCTCTCGAATAATAGCGTTAGTCAATTATTGCCAATTGGATTAGTTGTTACGGTGTTGGCAATATTATCTGCTGGATATTTATGGCGCAAAAAGAGTAATTTGCCACGGTTAATGTGTTGGAGTTTGCTGATTAACCTGATTATCGTCCCAGTTGCGTATTTTTTAATTGGTAAACAATTGAGCGTAATGGGCGGTTATATTTTATTAATGCTCGGACATGGTGTGCTTGGCTTGTTAGTTCCGCTTTATTTAACGGCGCTGTTTCCTAGTAATGTGCGCTTAAGTGGCGTTGCAACTTGCTATAATTTATCCATTACATCTTTTGCTGGGTTTGCGCCAATCATTGTTACTGAACTGATTCAACATTATAATTTATTGCTGTTTGCTCCAAGTGGCTATATTCTAATCTTCGTTATTTTGGGATTAGTTAGTTTATTTTGGGTTGCGCGTAAAAATTCACCAGCGCGCTATGGGAATTAATGATGCTTAAACATGCAATTTATCAAACTGGAACAATTAATTCTTTATTAGAAGCAGTTTATGATGGTGACACTACGCTGAAATATCTTGCCAGTAAAGGTGATTTGGGACTTGGCGCTTTAGATGCGATTAATGGTGAACTTATCATTTGCGATGGCGAGTTTTTTCGGGCTGATGCCAATTGTCGCTTAAATAAACTGCTTAAAGAGGATAAAACTCCATTTGCAATAATTAGTCACTTTCAGCCGAGTTTAAGCTTCGAGCTCAAGGCAGATTCGTTTGCCGACTTGGAGCGTCAGTTATTGGCACAATTACCCTCATTGAATTTAATCTATACGTTTAAGATTAAAGGTGTGTTTTCGCAGATTGATCTCAGAAGTGAAGAATGCACGTGTCGTCCGTATCGACGTTTAATTGAAATTTTGCCAGATTTACAACGAACCTGTACTTTTGAAAATATGCAAGGAACTTTGGTCGGGGTCTATTTTCCTACTTATTTAGCCCAAGTAAACGTACCTGGTTTTCATTTTCATTTTGTGGATGCTAAACAAGAAATTGGCGGACACGTTTTTGGTTTAAATTTAAGTGCTGGGGTGGTGGAGGTTCAAATTATTCATGAGTTAGATTTAAGTTTGATTGCATCCGCAGAGTTCTATCAAGCTAATTTAGCAGGAAATATTACGGATGAAGTTACGCAAGTTGAGAAATTACGTTCCTGATGGTTAGTTTGGCTCTTAGTTGTGAAACTCAAACACCGCCCAGAGATATATTTTTATCATTATTGAATTGGTTGAATGTGATAAAATCGGGGTAATTCTAGCAGTAGTGGTAGCTGCTGCCTAATCATTGCAATGTTTAAAGAGGTCTTTATGGAAAAACAACAGCGACCAGTGTTTTTGGATATACCAAAACTTGGTTCTAAAATGTCAATTATGGCTAAAATTTCTATACTCCATCGGATATCTGGAGTCTTGATGTTTCTAGCGATTCCCTTGGTTTTAATTTTGTTTCATGAATCACTAACCAATTCCCAATTTTATCAATCATGCTATACGATAGCGTCTTTTCCAATTACTAAATTGATTTATTTAGTTTTAATTTGGTCTATCATGCATCATATGTGTGCAGGGGTTAGATTTTTATTTTTGGACATTCACCGTGGAATTGAACGTGAAACCGCCAAAAAAACCGCGCGTGTGGTTTTGGTTGTCAGTCTATTATTAACGATTGCAGTGGGAGCACTAATATGGTAAAAGAACGCAAGTCTTTAAGTGCTGGACATGGTGTGAATTCATGGTTACAACAACGTATTACTGCGGTTTTGATGTTGGTCGCAATTATCGTACTATTTGTTTTCATGGTTCTAGCTAATCAAATTATTGATGCTAATTTTATTACGTGGCAGCAATTCTTTAGTTTTACATTTGTTAAAATTTTCACCCAAATTACTATTCTAGGCGTGGTTCTTCATGCTTGGATTGGGATGCGCGATGTTGTGATGGATTACGTTAAATCTTACAGCACCCGCGTTACTTTCTATACTATGATTATAGTTTGGTTAGTTGGATCTTTTATCTATTCTGCAGTAATTTTGTGGGCATAAAGAGGATTAATTAATGAGTTTACCGATATTAAAATTTGATGCCGTCGTTGTTGGCGGTGGTGGTGCTGGATTACGTGCTGCTTTGCAATTGTCTGAAGCTGGATTAAAAACTGTAGTTTTATCTAAAGTATTTCCAACTCGTTCACATACTGCGGCCGCTCAAGGTGGAATCTCCGCATCATTTGGGAATTCTGAAGAAGATAATTGGCATTGGCATATGTATGACACGGTTAAAGGTGCGGATTGGCTTGGTGATCAAGATTCGATCGAGTTTATGTGTAAACAAGCTACTGATGCTGTATCTGAATTAGAGCATTATGGTATGCCGTTTGACCGTTTAGAAAATGGTAAAATTTATCAACGCCCATTTGGTGGTCACATGGCTGATTTTGGTAAAAAGCCTGTGCGTAGAGCCTGTGCGGTTGCCGATCGAACTGGTCATGCGATGTTACATGCTCTTTATCAACGCAATGTTAAAGCGCAAACGCACTTTTTCGTTGAGTGGATGGCACTAGATTTAATTCGTGATGCCGCTGGTGATGTGGTCGGGGTTACGGCTTTGGAAATGGAAACTGGTCAAGTTTACATTATTCATGCTAAAGCGGTGCTCTTTGCAACTGGTGGTGCGGGTAGAATTTATCAAGCTTCAACCAATGCATTTATCAATACCGGTGATGGTTTAGGTATGACCTTACGTGCTGGGTTACCTGTTGAAGATATTGAATTTTGGCAATTTCACCCAACTGGTTTGTACGGCGCTGGGGTATTAATTACCGAGGGCGTGCGTGGTGAGGGTGGTTATTTATTGAATGGTGATGGCGAGCGTTTCATGGAACGTTATGCACCAACGGCAAAAGATTTGGCTTCACGCGATGTAGTATCACGCGCGATGCAAATTGAGATTAATGAAGGTCGTGGTTGTGGTGCAAATAAAGATCACGTATTATTGAAATTAGACCATTTGGGTGCTGAAGTAATTGATCAACGCTTACCAGGTATTCGTGAAATTTCAATTCAATTCTTGGGCATTGACCCAGTTAAACAACCAATTCCTGTGGTTCCAACGGCACATTATATGATGGGTGGGATTCCAACCAATTATAGAGGTGAAGTGATTTGTGGTGCTAGTGAAACCATTGTTAAGGGCTTTTATGCTGCTGGTGAATGTGCTTGTGCTTCGGTACATGGTGCGAATCGTTTAGGAACTAATTCATTGTTGGATTTGGTCGTATTTGGTAAATCGGCAGGCAATAGCGTTATTGAATTTGTTAAAACCTTGGCTGAAGCAAAACCTTTGCCTGAAAATGCGGGTGAATTTACTTTGGCGCGCTTAGCTAAATTAGAAACGGCAGCCGCAAGCGGTGTTAAAGTTGCTGAGGTTAGAAATGCGATGCAAGTTTGCATGCAGCAACATGCTTCGGTGTTTAGAACTCAAGATGTGTTAGATGATGGTGTTGAGAAAATCTTAGCTATTTATAATCAAGCG
Organism: Burkholderiales bacterium; assembly: GCA_019744945.1. Lineage (GTDB taxonomy): Bacteria > Pseudomonadota > Gammaproteobacteria > Burkholderiales > UBA11063 > Aquella. Next base: position 5,926 of record JAIETT010000201.1, on the reverse strand, counting down.
CAAAATCTCTATATTAATGATAAATCTAAAGTCTTTAATACTGCGCGAGTTGAAGCCTTAGAATTTTTAAATACGCTGGAAGTTGCGGTAGCAACTATGTTGGCAGCTCGTGAACGTACTGAATCGCGTGGCGCACATGCGCGGGTGGATTATCCAGATCGCAATGATGAAAAATGGATGAAACATAGTTTGTATTATAGCGCCGAACGCCGTTTGGAATATAAAGATGTCCATACCAAACCCTTGTCAGTGGATTATATGCCACCTGCCAAACGTGTCTATTAGGAGTATAACATGGCAAATAAAGTAAAATTTTCGATTTATCGCTATAATCCTGAAAAAGATACTAAACCTTATTATCAAGATTATGAAATTGAGGTTGGCGAACACGATAAGAAATTATTAAATGTTCTGGTTAAACTTAAAGACGATGCTGATGATTCGGTATCATTCCGTCGCTCATGTCGTGAGGGCGTGTGTGGCTCGGATGCAATGAATATCAATGGTCGCAATGGCTTAGCCTGTTTAACCGATATCGCGGATTTGAAACAACCGATTGTATTATCGCCAATTCCTGGTTTACCAGTTATTCGTGATTTAATTGTCGATATGACCCAGTTTTTCCATCAATATCATTCGATTAAACCCTATGTAATTGATGAACGTCCAATGCCAGAGCGTGAACGTTATCAGTCGCAAGAAGATCGTAAAGAATTAGATGGCGTAATTGAATGTATTTTATGCGCGTGCTGTTCAACTGCATGTCCATCTTTTTGGTGGAATCCAGATAAGTTTCTTGGACCAGCGGCTTTATTGCATGCCTATCGTTTCTTAGCCGATAGCCGTGATCAAGCAACCAATGAGCGTTTGAATGATTTGAACGATCCGTATCGCTTATTCCGTTGCCATTCAATCATGAATTGTGTTGATGTTTGCCCGAAAAAACTCAACCCGACTAAAGCGATTGGTAAAATCAAAGAAATGATGTTAGCTCGAACTGTCTAAGGTTCATGAATAGGCGAGTTCTGATTATAGAATATCGTCTATTCTTTTGCACGAATGTATGGTAAAACTATGGACTATGTGTCAATTGAGAAGCTTAAATGGCGTTCGCGTCGCTCAATGCTTGAATTAGATTTGTACTTTGAACGCTTTATTAATACTGGTGAATTGGCTAAATTGAATGAGGCCGAATTGTTGGCATATCAATATCTTTTAACTTTAGAAGATGGTGATTTGTTAACCCTCTTTCAATGGAAAAAAGAGTTAGCCGATCCAGTATTACAAGAAATTGTTAATAAAATTGCACGAATTAATTTTTATAAGGAATATTTCATGACTGAACAAATGAACTCATCGGCAGAAGCTGTTAAAGCAGTTAAAGTTGATTTTGGTAATGGAAAAATAGTTGAATATCCAATTTACAAAGCCACGATTGGTCAAGATGTAGTGGATTTTAGAACCTTTGGCAAATCTGGGATGTGGAGCTATGATCCAGCGTTTTTAGCCACGGCTGCTTGTGAATCGAAAATTACCTATATTGATGGCGACAAAGGTCAATTATTTTATCGCGGTTATCCAATTGAACAATTGGCAGAACATTCAACTCATTTAGAGGGCGCGTATTTATTATTGCGTGGTGAATTACCAACCCAAGCGCAAAAAGATGAATATGAACATGCGATTTTACATCATAATATGGTACATGATCAGTTTCATAGCTTTTTCAAAGGCTTCCGTCGTGACTCGCATCCAATGGCAATGCTGGGCGGTGCGGTTAGCGCAATGGCGGCATTTTATCCTGAAGATTTTGATTTTACCAATGCTGATCATCGCAGAATTGCAATTCGCCGCTTAGTGGCTAAAATGCCAACGATTGTTGCAATGTGCTATCGCTATAATCAAGGTTTGCCATTCATGTATCCACAAAACAATTTGGATTATGCATCCAACTTTTTGCATATGATGTTTGCAACTCCGTGCGAACCATATACGCCAAATCCAATTATTGCCAAAGCTTTTGATCGTATTTTGTTGTTACATGCCGATCATGAACAAAATGCTTCAACTTCTACCGTACGTTTAGCTGGTAGTTCAGGAACACATCCATTTGCAGCCGTGGCAGCAGGGGTAGCGTGTTTATGGGGTCCATCACATGGTGGTGCCAATGAAGCGGTATTAAAAATGTTGACTGAAATTGGTGATGAATCCAAAGTTGAAGAATATATGCAAGGGGTTAAAGATAAGAAATACCGCTTGATGGGTTTTGGTCATCGTGTGTATAAAAATATGGATCCACGTGCGAGCATTATGCGTAAAACCTGCAATGATGTATTAGATGCATTAGGCAAACGTGAAGATCCGTTGTTTAAATTAGCCATGAAGTTAGAAAAAATTGCTTTGGAAGATAGTTACTTTATTGATCATAAACTTTATCCAAATGTGGATTTCTATTCAGGAATCATTTTACAAGCAATTGGTATTCCAACTAATATGTTTACCACGATTTTTGCCTTGGCGCGTACCGTGGGTTGGCTTGCTCAATGGCAAGAAATGATTGAAGATGCCGATTTCAAAATTGGGCGTCCACGTCAACTTTACACGGGTTATACGGCACGAGATTATGTAGCGGTTAGTGAACGTAAATAGTTAATTAAAGCAATTGGCTCCCGCGTTGTCGGGTGCTCTTTTTTTGGATGTAGGTTATGAGTAAAAGTTTCACTTTGGTATTAAGTGTGTTATGTGGGACAATATTAATCGCTTGTAATGGTGGTGGTGGTGGTGGTTCGAGCAATGGCAATTCAAGTTTTGCAATGGAGCCGATTCCACCTAATCCAGTTCAACCCGTAGGAACGTATAATGGTCTGGCATACAGCGCCTTGGGTCAACCACCAGGATTAACGACTGCCTATCCAGATACGTTTTGGCCCAATGGTTTACTAAGTTTACAGATCGCGTATGGTAATAACAGTGAATCGAGTATTGCTAATTTAACTGCATATGTCAGAATGGGTGGTCATCTTTGTTCGGCAACGCCAGTTAAATATGATTCAGTAAGGAATACGACATTTTTAATTGGTGCTGCGCATTGTTTTGTTAAATATAAAGATTCAGCGACTACATTGACTAGAGCAAACTTATCGCCAACTAGTGAGTTAGATGTTTATCATGGTGTGAATGCAGAGTCTATAACTGAGAGGACGCCATATGTGGTGGAGGCGGTGTATTTACGCCAGGATTATTGCTATAATGCAACCTTCGTCGTTGATGATCAGTGTCCAAATTTTTCTCCTAGTTATGGGGTAGCTAATGGTCAGGGTAATGATATCGCAGTGATTCAAATTCAGGGGCATTATGCGAATCTACCGGCAGAGTCTTATCCACAGGTCGTACCATCCAGTGAGTACCCAACACCATATACGGCAGCACCTGTACTCTCGATAGGTTATGGTATAAATACGCAATCACAGAACTCTGCCGCAGAATGTTCTAATTCACTAGAACCTTGCGGAACAATGTTCTATACGGCGAATTATCAATATTGGCAGCAAGATACCACTGGTTATCATTATTTATATAATAACTTTTATAATAATGGTGGTCTTGGTGGAGCATATGGTTATAGTGCTTTGATTTGTGGTGGCGATTCAGGTGGTGGTGATTTATTTTGGACTGGCACAAAATGGATTTTATTATCTGAACATACCTATGGTCCAGGTGGCGCGTGTGGTACGTTTTATAGCTATTTACCAAATGGTTCAACTAATGTTTCATCATACTATGACTGGATTATGCCAATTTTAAATAGTACTGACCCGATCAGTGATTGTAAGAATAGTACCAATGGTGTAACTATTTGTGTGACTAATGGTTAATTTGTTAGGAAGAGAGTTAATTTTGAGGTTTATGAAGTTATGAAGAAATTTAATTGGTTAGTGTTTGCTAGCATCGCTGGATTTATGGTTGCTTGTAATAGCGGTGGTAGTAGTTCAAATAACGCCTATCCTGGGATATCACCATACCCATATCCTCCCGCGCAATCTTACGCAACACTGCCGAATGGTTTTTCAAGTGCAATTCCTTCGTTTGTGCCACAAACAACTCTAACTGAGAATGGTTTACAATTGCCTATGGGTATAATACTAATCCAGCTGCAGAAAGTCTAGCCGCATTAGTGCAAAGAAATGGTCAAACACTCTGTTCGGCAACGCCTGTTGCCAGCGATAATGCAGGTGGTACGTGGTTAGTTGGAGCGGCACATTGTTTTGTTACGAATAAAGCTTCGGCAAATGTTCTGTTGGCGAGTGAGTTATTAACTCCAAATACGATTTCAATTGCTAAAGGATTTGGGAGTAGTAGCCAAGCTATAACCACGATTAGTTCGTCAGCTACGGTATTTTTACCGAGTAATTATTGTGCGGGAGCGACTTTTGCTAGCCTTGGGAAATGTCCTAATTTTGCGGTGAGTGATGGTGGAGAGGGTAATGATATTGCCCTAATTCATATTGCCAATGACTTTAATCCTGCACCACATAATTATCCGCAAATTAATGATGGTAGTAGCTATCCAAGCGCATACACCATGGCGCCAGTACTTTCAATGGGTTATGGTAGTAACAATGTTAACGGTGGTAGCGGGCAGATGTTTTATGTGGTTAATTATGTTTATCAACAAAGTGATAATCCTGGTTACCATTATTTGTACAATAGTTATTTTAATCCTTCAGCGGCTAATTATGGCTATAGCGCATTAGTGTGTGGTGGTGATTCTGGTGGCGGTGATTTATTCTCTCCTGATGGGGTGAATTGGATTTTGCTCTCTGAACATACTTACGGACCACAAGGTGCTTGTGGGGAATTTTATAGTAGTTTACCGAATGGGGCAACTAATGTTTCGGCTTATTATACTTGGTTAAGCAGCATTATCTCGGGAGAAGTTACTGTGGATAATTGCAATAGTTCGACCAACTGCGTTACCAATAATCCGTGAGAATAATTACATTATAAAGAACCTTAGAATGAAAAGCAATGAGCAAGCGCTTCAATTAGCTGTTGAGTATTGTAGTGAAGTGGATGATGGGCAACATTTGTTAATACTTGATTTAGATCATACTATTTTAGCCGCTAGTCGCGTAATTCATGAAATCTATAATGTAGCGGCAGAGAGTATAATTGGTAGAAATATTTTAGAGTTTGTTAATAAGAAACTAAATCGAATTAGCCTCCTTGGCGCGAATTTAGAGAAAGTCTTGATACAGAAGGATAGCATAACATTTTTAACGGTGAGATTTACTCGCAGAAAAGACTATCGGCTGGCAATTGTATCCTACTCGCCGATTATAAATCGCTCAACAGGCGACGTAGTTGGGTTTAAATCAAGTACTCAGAAGTCAAATATCCCGATTCGACTATATTCGTTACCACGGATATTGACTAATACAACTAATTCAGTGAATAATCAAAATGAACCCAGTGATAAATTTTTAACGAATGTTGAACATGAAATTTTATATTTAACTTTTCAGTGTGATAATTACCAAGAAATTGCTCTTTTACTCAGTTTGGCGCATCGTGAGGAAATTAGCCGGGCTAAAGTAGCCAAGATAGTTTTGCGTAATTTATATACTAAGTTTAATGTTTTAAATCTTGAGGCGTTGAAAGACAAAGCTCATGAGTTGGGTTACCACAAGAACGTTCCGACGAGCTTATTTGGTGAGTTTGTGTATCCGTTAGATAAGTTATAATTAAGTCAATTTGATCGCTGATAGTGTGTGCCTTATTATCCAAAAGCGGCATGAGTGACATTATAAACGATAAAATCAGTGTATGAATAATCAACAGATTGTCTCCGAAGTAAGACAGTTTTGAGTACGTCATAAATTTTGTGTCAATCTGATTTCTACTTCATTTTAAATCAGATTTTTCC
>JAIETT010000209.1 GCA_019744945.1 Burkholderiales bacterium | reverse complement strand
AAAACGCCAGGGTTTAATAAGCAGGTTATTTCTAATTCTGCTAGAGATGGAACTAAATCTCGTGGTGAGAGCAGTGGATTTTGTGTGAATCTTTGAGCTAAATCGTTCATGAATTATCTTTCTGAAAATGGTAGTCAATGACTATGTTGTTAACCAATAATTTTGTTCCACTAATTGTTACATTACCCGCGCTTGGTATTACGACTAAACTTCTTGAGCTATATGCAGGAATAGTTAGTGTGGCTGTAGCATTGGTTAAATTTTGAGCAATAACTTTGGCACTAACTGTATCGTATAAAGAAATCGCTTGAGAGCTATTGATTAATGTTGAACCTTTACGCAAGCTTACTAAATCTAATGTAATGGTTTTTTCCTGCGCATTTGGGTTGTAGTATAAATAACTTGGATAAGCCGCTGGATGATATGAATCAGTGGCTAACAAATTTAATTGTAAAATTGTCGACTCGGAGGTAAAGGAAATTATACTGCCAAAAATACCAACATGTGAACTACCATAAATACCAAATTCGGTCGATGGCGGATTTCCTGTAGCCCAACCTGGTCCGTCACCCTGCGCAACTGGCGCTGCAATTGGTGGAACGTGCCCAGATTGATTAATAATGCCTTCATAAGCAATTACATCTTTGGTCATTGATCTCAAATTATACAGCGTTTGATGTGACTCAGGCATATATTGTGGATAGAACATGCGTGATACATTCGCCGCATTTAACATCCATTTACCAACCATATTCGCATATGCTTGATCATAACGAACTAGTGGTACAATCGGCCATGCCATGTCATAAGTATCCATCAAGAATCCATAACCACCACGATCAGTCGTACTACCAACCATTCCAGACACATCAATTCCATTCCACGTGCCAACAATAACACCCCAATCTGGACGCGGACCACCTTTGCCATTAAAGCTCCAATCAAGCATTTTTTGAACATTAAAATGTTGCGCTTGTTCGGCATTAAGACGGGCGGCCATATAAGCACCAAAAGGCATAAGAACTTCATAAGAAGGCGTACTGTCTAGTGAATACGGTAAAGCCTCAAGAGCCGTTAACGAGCTAATTGACCCCGCTAAATATTTTGCATCGCCAAATTTTTGGTACGCCGCATATAATACCCATGAATGACCTGCAGCAGCATCTTGTTGCTCTAAAGCGGTATATGGTGGCGCTGGAAATACACCTGGAAGCATAGTTTGATAATTATAATAAAAATAGCCATAATTACCAGCTAAATCTTGATTAGCAGCATAAAATTTATCAGCAATACTCCGCTCAATGCCAATAAAATCCTGTTGTTCTGAATAACGTTCAGCAATAGCATAAAACATTATATTTGGGAAAATATCATACCACCAATCACGCCCATAGCCACCACCAGCGGCACCCGATAAATAATTAGTATTATTCATCATGATATCCCATTGATTATCCCGATTAAAATAATTCTTGAGCATCGCGACATAATTCATGCCATCTTGATTAGATTTATCAATCCCAACTAAAGTCGCACTTAATACTGAACCCATTCCAGCCATCGCTTCATGCACGATACCACTTTCCACGTTCGGTCCTTGCCGTACATCACCAATTGCGGTATAAAGTCCAAAAGTCGGCTGATTAAAATTCTGATAGGTATAATCCATCCAAATTATCGGCCATGACTCACCATTAGCATTCCAATTAAATGCGGTTTGATCAAAACTCTCAGCCAGTAATTTATAATCAATAATTTGAAAGGGTTGTGGAATTTCATTCATCAGCTCAATTCGTGGCACGCTTTGCTGGGTGAGAGGAATGCCCGTAACTACAGGCGTAACCGAGCTACTGCCTGCTTGATTGCAGGCAACTATAAGCAGTGGTAGTGTGGAATAGATAATTAATTTTGTTAATTTACACAGGGAAGGTTGCATTACAATTCTCCAACAAATTTGAATAATATAAAATCAATTTGGAGCAATTTTGCAACTTAAATTTAAATTATTTGACCACCCCAGTTGCATATTAACACATCTAACATTTTAAAACTTAAATTCACATACTTAAAATAAGGTTATCTGTTTTATGCTGCTCTTGAAACTTAACTAACTCAAATTTCGAGAGCTGCCAATATTTGAAGGGAATGATTTAGATGAGGGTTGGTGGTATAACTAAACTTAAATTCGTCCTCTGCCACTCAGTAAATTTCAGAGTGGCAGATTCGTAGTTTTGAATAATTAAATTGCTGACAATGAAGAGCTATATTTAAACGAATAAGCGCTAAACTATTTGAAATAGCGTTTTAAGCGCAGCGCCACATTCACCAAAATAATTAGCGCAGGAACTTCAACCAATGGACCAACTACCCCGGTAAATGCTTCGGGCGAATTTAAGCCAAAGGTTGCAATCGCCACCGCAATCGCTAATTCAAAATTATTACCTGCTGCGGTAAATGCCAAAGTCGTCGAGCGTGCATAATCGGCTCCCATCCGCTTACTGATAAACATTCCCAAAGCAAACATACTGGCAAAATATATCGCTAATGGAATCGCAATTTTTACTACGTCCAATGGGATGGATAAAATAATTTCACCTTTTAGGCTGAACATCACAATAATCGTAAATAACAACGCAATTAAAGTCAGATAACCAATTCGGCTGCTAAATTCACGCTCATACCACTCACGACCTTTGGCTTTAACCAAACTCCAGCGAGTTACAAAACCTAGAATAAATGGAATACCCAGATAAATAAACACACTTTCGGCAATTTGCCCAATTCCGATATTAACATGGTAGGAATTGAGTCCAAAAAACTGCGGCAACCAGTAAATAAACACCCACGCATAGACGCTAAATAGCAGAACTTGGAAAATGCTGTTAAAAGCGACTAATCCAGCACAATATTCACGATTGCCACCAGCTAAATCATTCCAGACTATTACCATCGCAATACAGCGCGCTAGACCAATTAAAATCACGCCGATCATATATTGCGGTTCGTTGTGCAGGAAAATCAACGCTAAGCTAAACATTAAAATTGGCCCCACCACCCAATTCAGTAATAACGAAACCCACAAAATTTTCTTGTCTTTAAAGACTAACGGCATTTCGGCATAATCAACCTTAGCTAATGGTGGATACATCATCAAAATCAAGCCAATCGCAATTGGAATATTGGTTGTACCAACACTGTACTCATTGATTAAATTAGGTAAACTGGGGATAAATTTACCCAGCATTAAACCGATAAACATAGCCAAAAATATCCACAGCGTCAAATAGCGTTCCACAAACGCAAGTTTCTTCATTGCCATGCCTTTACTTGTAACGGAAATTCAGTTTGTAAATAATCCTTAATTTCATCGCGAACTTGGCGATAAACGCTTAATTTGTCTTCTTCGTTCGCTAGATTAGCCGCTAACTTCGGTGGATCTTGAAAGGAATGATGTAGTTTCTGTGCCAAACCGATAAATATCGGGCATGATTCATTGGCATTATCACAAACTGTTAGCACCACATCAAATTTAACTTCTTGCAGGGTATCAACATGTTTGCTGCTGTGGCTTGACATATCTAAACCGAGTTCTTCACAAACTTTGACCGCATACGGATTCATGCCATGAGTTTCGATTCCAGCCGAATAAAACTTATGCTGCGGGTATAAATCACGCGCAATAGCTTCGGCCATTTGACTACGGCAAGAATTACCGGTACATAAAAATAAAATATTTAACATTGTGGTTCCTTGTTCAAAAGAGCGCTTTTAACGCTGACACTATTATATAAATCCTGCTGATCAACTTTTTTAATTAGATCAACCAACTCAAGCCCTAACTGATTAATCTGATAATGTTTCCACTTAGCAACTTTCTTGGTAGCAACTAAATTAACACTTTCTAACTCTTTTAGATGGCGTGACAAAGTCGAGTTCGATAAATGAAAACACTCCTCAATATGACACAAACAAATATCGGGATTCAGCGCAATTAATAAAAGTATTTCTAAGCGCGTTCTATCCCCAAGTGCTTTAAAGACTTTTTCCATCCCTGTTCCATTTAAAAAATTAACAATATTGATCTAAAATTTCAGTTCCAGATTCAGTAAAATTATAAACCGTATAACCTGGACGCTTCAAATCAAATAAAACCGTCTCTGTCTTAGCCAGTTGAATACAACTAGATAAACCACAGTGAATAGGTATCCCACTAACATAGTTGTCATATGAGTTATGCACATGACCCGTAATACATAATTTAATTTTTGACTGATATTTCTGCAGCATCGCGCTAAATTCTACATTATTTTCCAGAATATATTTATCAATAAACGTATTCAATTTAACAAAGTGATGATGGATAACGATTATACAATCTGCAAAGGACTTTAAATAATTCTCTAGATTAGCTAAATCTGACGCACTAATTAACCCTGTGTGTAAGTTTTCTTGATACGAATTACACAAAATAAACGTCCCAGCTACGCTCTGCTTATATGGGATATGTTTAATATTGCCAATCAAATTACTTTGCATTGCCGCTGGGTTATCATGATTACCATAAATTGTCAGCACCTCACAATTCAATGTTTGCAGCTGCTCTTTTAATCTAGAATATGACTCTGCAGATCCATCTTGTGAAAGATCTCCGCTTATAATCACCAAATCAGGTTTTTCGGCTTTGACTTGATTTAATACATCGATAAACGTATCTTGAGTATTAACTAAACCATAAATTCGATAAGCTGGATCTTTAGCTAAATGCAGATCACTAATTTGTACAACTTTCATTTTCTCTCACTTATTTTATAATTTATCAGGTAAGCTAAAGGTTTCAGACTCGCTGTAACGCTGCACTAGATAATTCATATTACCCCGCAATAATAGTGTGAATTTAAACAATTCTTCCATCACATCAATAACTCGGTCACGATATCCAGATTTTTTCATTGTGCCATCTTCATTAAATTCTTCATAGGCTTTAGCCACCGAGGATTGATTGGGAATCGTAAACATCCGCATCCAACGGCCAATAATGCGTAAATTACTTATTGCATTAAATGATTGTGAACCACCACAGACTTGCATGAGCGCCAATAATTTACCTTGGGTTGGGCGCACGGCGGCAAGGCTTAATGGAATCCAGTCAATTTGATTTTTCAAAGTAGCTGAAATACTGCCGTGAACTTCTGGAGTTACCCACACCATCGCCTCACACCACTCAACCAAGCGGCGTAATTGTATTACCGATTCTGGTAATAAGCTCTCATCGGGATTTTGACTTAAACTGAGATTAGCGAGTGGTAAATCTTGTGGATGAAAAAATTTAACTTCGGCATCAAATGATTCAATGATTCTCGCTGACTCCTCAGCCAGTAGCTTGCTATATGAACGCTCGCGTAAAGAACCATACAAAAATAGAATTCGTGGTGGATGCTTGGGGATTGATTCGTTATGTTGAAAAAGTATATCTAAGACTTGTTCAACACTGTGTTTAGGTAATTTTTGCATATGGCTCTATCTTTCTAAAAAGCTAAGGAGTTCTTAACTCTTTAGCTTAACTCCAATTAAAATTTATTTTCTTACTCAGTAAACAGGTTGCTCAAGGTTGCACCTTTAATTTCTTCGGGGTGCCATTTGATAACCGCAAAATTATTCTGCGAAATTTCAGCGACCTTATTAATCCAGCGTACTTCATTCTGCGCACGGGCTTTAAGCAGTTTATTAGTGGTATTCGTTGCCGCCAGACTTGAGTTAATCACCCACCATTTATGCAAAATGCCTGCACGATCTAAATCTTCCGCCAAACGACTGGCCTCATGAACGGGCGTCATCTCGGCTAAAGTTACGATTACCACATCGGTATACTGCGGATCACGCAAATGAGGGAGTAATTTCTCCACCGCTGCGGGAATCTCACCCTGCGAACGGGCAACTTCTTTATGATAACTTTGGGTAGCATCGAGTAATAACAGCGTATGTCCTGTTGGTGCGGTATCGATAATTACAATTTCATCTTGCGAGCGCTCAACAATTTCCGCAAAAGCATTAAAGACGGCAATTTCTTGGGTACACGGTGAACGTAAGTCTTCTTCGATATAGGCTAAATCGTCATCCGCCATGGTTTCACGCGCTTTAGCTAAGACTTTTTCTTTATATGCCGCTAAAACTTGATGTTCATCAATATGACTAACACTAATGCCTGAAGTTTCATCAATCACATAGTGTAAATGTGCAGCTGGATCGGTAGTGGTTAGATGCACCTTTTTACCGCGTTGACGCAAGCCTAAAGCAATCGCCGCAGCAACCGTAGTTTTACCTACCCCACCTTTACCCATCGTAAAAATCACCCGCTTATTACTCGCGGCTAAATCATCGATTAAGCTATTCAGATGCTGCAGAACTGGTAATTTAGCTTCAAGAGTAATTTCATCCGTTAGATCCACCGCAGTTAGCAGTCCACGGACATTATTTAGACCAGTAATATTATATGGGCGGTAAGGAATAGTATAGGTTGGAAACTTAGTTAGATAGTCTGGAATATTCGCCAGCGCAATTTGCTGTTTCTTAAAAATGGCTTCAGAGAGTTGATCATCATGTAAATCAAGCACCCCATTAATCAATAATAATTGATTGTCAATATTTAGGGTGGCTAATTCGCGGGAAGCCCGTTCAGCTTCCTTGAGCGGGGATAATTCTGGGCGCGCCACCAAGATAACTAAGGTTTGCTTGGCATCCGCTAACGCACTCACCGCATCTTTATAAATTTGTTTTTTGGATTCTAAACCCGATAATTGACCTAAACAGGATGCACCATGCGTGCTTTCGCTAATGAAATTACTCCATGCTGATGGCAGCTGCAATAAGCGCAGCGTGTGCCCAGTTGGTGCGGTATCAAAAATGATGTGATCATAGGTGGTTTGTTTAACATCATCTGTCATACATTCTGCAAACTGATTAAACGCGGCAATTTCAACCGTACACGAACCTGATAATTGTTCTTCCATGTTATGAATTACCGCCTCAGGTAATTTGCCACGGTAAGGTCCAACCACACTTTCTTTATATTGCTCGGCGGCATCTACGGGGTCAAAATTAGCCACCACTAAATTAGGTGCGCCAGCAATTACCACCCCAGCACTAGTTAATACAGTGGCAAATACATCTTGTAAATTGGAAGCTGGGTCGGTACTCACCAAGAAAACTTTTTTACCATTATCGGCTAAATGCAGTGCCACCGCACAAGCGCTAGAAGTCTTGCCAACTCCACCCTTACCTGTAAAAAACAGGTATTTGGGCAGATTTAATTCGGCGAATGAAAATTGTTTTAACATGATGGACTCCAATTATTTATTACAACATTTAGGTTTTAATCTAATCACGCCATCCAAGGTATGTTCAGGTAATTCTAACCACTGACAAATTTCTTGATTAGTGGGGTAAGCTTTAGTTTTAACGATTTGTCCATCTAATAACGTCAAAGGTAGTTCATCCACGCCCGATTGCATAATAAATTTATTTACTATTTGATTAGTAACAAACTCTTGCGGCGCATTGCTTAAGTTATAGCGTTCAAAATTTAGCCCTTGTTTTTTTAACGTACTAAGTACCGTTGAAATCCGAAATAACTCAGGATCGAGACTTGGACCACATAGACCAGTATCGCAGCACATGGCTGGTTCAAAAATTTGTAAAGTTTTCATGATAATCTCCACCATAAAATAAATTAATACCATGTTGGCATTATAGCATATTTGCACATATATGCAACTGTATTTGTGCTGGGCTAGGTTAATTGGAATTAAAATAACTCCAAATTTTGCTATGCTATAATCACAACCTCAATTAAATTTATGTAGGTTCCAATGTAACGGACTAATTAAACATGCTCACCATGCAATACACTCTAGATTATTCATTGTTGTGGTGCGTCATTTATTATTTTATTAGTTCCCGCAATCACCTTGATGATGTTGACAAAATTCTCTAATTCGAAAATTTATTTTTGCTAACGACAAACCTCAAAGAATTTGGTCTTTGTTACATTTTATATGGATAACTGCAAATGCCATTCTCTTCATTCTTTTTACCACCTCAAGCCAAATTTAAAACAGAAGTTCTCTCAGGATTAACCGTTGCTTTTGCCTTGATTCCTGAAGCCATCGCTTTTGCGCTGGTTGCATCGGTGTCGCCAATTGTTGGACTGTACGGTGCTTTTTTTATGTGCTTAATCGCGGCAGTTTTTGGCGGACGCCCAGGAATGATTTCTGGCGCTACTGGTTCAATGGCGGTAGTCATGATTGCAATTGTGCAAAAATATGGAATTGATTACCTCTTCGCGACGGTTATATTAGCTGGAATTATTCAGGTATTGACTGGCGTATTCAAATTTGGAAAATTCATCCGTCTGATGCCAAAACCAGTGATGATAGGCTTTGTTAATGGTTTAGCCATTGTAATCTTCCTAGCACAGCTCGAACAATTCAAAGTTACTGATGTTACTGGACATGCAAACTGGCTACAAGGTACATCACTCTATATCATGATTGCTTTGGTTGGAGTTACGATGTTAATCACGCATTATTTACCGAAACTATCTAAAGCGGCGCCCTCAGCATTAGTTGCCATAATTGTGGTTGCATTATTCACTAATTTTACCCATCTTGACGTGCGAACCGTAAGCAGCATGTTACCCAATCCAAATCAGCCAATTGGCTTGCCAATTTTTGCTCTTCCACAGATTCCACTTAATCTTGAGACCTTACGGATAATTTTACCCTATGGCTTTATCTTAGCCTTCATTGGAATTTCTGAATCTTTAATGACCTTAACCTTGATTGATGAAATAACCAAAACTCACGGTCGGGCAAATAAAGAATGTATTGCGCAGGGTGCTGGTAATATCGTATCGGGATTTTTTAGAGCCATGGGTGGCTGTGCCATGATTGGACAAAGCATGATTAATATAACCTCTGGTGCACGCGGCAGATTATCTGGAATCGTGGCGGCGCTGGCATTACTGGTGTTTATGTTAGGAACCTGGAGCTATATTAAATTAATTCCGCTTGCGGCGTTAGTTGGGGTTATGTTTATTGTAGTCATAGAAACTTTTGAATGGACCAGCCTCAAGTTAATCAAAAAGATAAAATCCACCGATTTATTTATCATTGTCATGGTAACCTTAGTGACGGTATTTACCGATTTGGCAATTGCGGTAATTTGTGGATTTATTCTTTCAACCTTAGTATTTGCTTGGGAAACCTCCAAACATATCTATGCAGAACGTTCGCTTGGAAACTATGATTCAGAAGTTTACAAAGTACATGGTATTTTGTTTTTTGGCTCTACTCAAGAATTTAAAAAACTCTTTGATTATGCAACTACTGCCAAACAAATTATAATTGACTTTAAATATTCACGAGTCGCTGATCATTCGGCAATTGATGCCATTTCCGCGATTGCTGATCAATTCATCAAACTTGGTAAGCCTGTCACCTTAATTCATCTAAGCGAAGAATGCCGCTTGTTACTCGGCAAAGCTGGTAACTTAGTACAGGTGGATATTAATGAAGATCCAGATTACCACATTGCTACCGACAAAATAGATTAACATGGACGAATCGAGTAAACATCAACTTACTTCTCAACTAAAGTTAAAAACAAATTTCTGATAATGAGAAATTAGTAAGATAAAAATAATCTATTCAGCCAATTAAACTGAGTTAAACAACATATCAGAATGTTATAAGTTGATGTGCTTGATCAACAAGCCCCGCAATTAATTACTGCTATAATCACCTCTAAATTTTATTCACTCAACAGCTAACTAAACCAAGCAATTAACTTGCCTTTTTGGATTATAAACCATGCATAGACGCATACATTATACTCGTGCAGGACTAACCATTGCTCTCGCACTAATTATCACCGCCTGCAGTCAAGGCAACACCACGCCGCAAAACTCCAGTCAAATCAATTATAGCCTTTGTCAGCGTTGCCAACCCAGGCAATGAAAGTGATCCACTCACTGGCTTTGGTAAAGTTGATTATACGTATCAAAGCGGTAAATATGATGTGACTATCGCACAATATACGGCTTTTTTAAATGCGATTGCCAAAACCGATAGCTATAATCTTTATGATACTCGCATGGCAACTGATCTAAATTCAGCGGGAATTAGTCGTACGAGAACTAGTGGCAACCATGTTTATAGCGTAATGGAAAATAGTGGCAGCAGCGCGAATCGCCCAATTACCTACGTTACTTGGTTCGCGGCAGCAAGGTTTGCCCATTGGCTGGCAAATGGACAACCCAGTGGTGCACAAAATAGCAGCACTACCGAAAATGGAACTTATAACCTAAATGGTGCAACTAGCGGCAATGCGGTTGCCAAAAACTCAATTAACCCAAATACAGGTAGCACACCGACTTATTCGATTCCAACTTATGACGAATGGTATAAAGCCGCCTACTACAGTCCTGAACTAAATAATGGCACGGGTGGTTACTATACGCCACCCCGGGCAATCTAATTGGCGGTAGCGGTAACAATTCAGCTAACTATTTAGCCGATGCTGGTGCTGGTTATTGTGTGTCTCAATCACAAAAGTTAGATATGGCGCAAACCTACCTAACTGATGTGGGAACTTTTAGCACTAGCCCGAGTTATTATGGCACCTTTGATCAAACCGGTAGTGTTTGGGAATGGAATGATTCGAAGGCAACCCGTTCATTGTCACGCGGCTTACGTGGTGCGGCATGGACTTCAACCCCGCCCTATATGCAATCATCGTATCGTTTAATTACCGTACCGAGTTCGGTTAGTGTCAATGTTGGTTTTCGTCTGGCAGGAAACTAGACCAATAATCAGGTTAAATGTATAAAGTAAGCGTCCATACTTCTCAGAAGCTGGCTAATGCCAATTTGGTTTAATTAGCTCAATTAACCTTAATCCTGCAACTAGTTTAACTTACACTTAAGCAATTTCCTAAAAAATAACCGCTCATCCCATTGATAAGCGGTTAAATCATTAAGCATAATTCCAGCCATTCGGCTAATCTCCATCTATACACCTAGCCTAATTTAAATTTCTCAGCTAAACCGTAAAACTAGTTTACAGGTTCCACCTGATAATGTAATTGAGGTAACACCACTACGTAAAACTTGGTTCATGATGGGCTTAATTTGAATCACTATTGGGCTACACAATATAATTTACGCAAATTATTACAAGTTGCCGTTAAGAACGACCACCAATTAATAGGATTAGCACTAGCACCAACCCTACCACTAACACCACTACTATTAGTAGTCCAATTAGTACAATTATAAGTGGCGCCATCATTATCAGTGGCGCCAGTCCACACTTGCCCACTACCAATTGAATTCTCCAAACTAGCTGCTCCTACCAAATTCCCTCCAGTTGCCACTGCAATTGGAGTTATGCCACCAGTGCGATAATAGGTAACACCACTAGTAGTCGCATTATTCCCATTCAATAACGCTTTATAGGTTTTTCCAGCACCAGCATCACTACCACTAGGCTTATTCGCATCAGCATTACATTTAGCATCTGCTCCAGCAAAACCACCAAGATCTCCATTCCACAATCCAGTGGTTACAAAAATAACATTATTTGAAAGCACAACCTTAAATGAGCTAGGCGTGGCACTTATGCCACCAGCAGCGCTAGCGTTGAATAAATAACCAGTACCAACTGATGTAGAGTCCGTAGTGGTAACCACACTAGTACAGCTTGCAATATTACTGGCAACTGAGCCACAAGTTGCGGGTGTAGCACTACTTAACCCCTCTACAGTACTGCCATCACTTCCAGTAGCAGAAGTAACCGTAGTTGGCGCAGTCGCTTGATACAGCTTACCCCAATTAATTGTTGCAGTACTCTGCCCACCTGGAACAATTGCAGTAATTGACTCAATTGATAAAGTTGGCATTACCACATTAATCATGGTTGCCAAATTACTCGTAGCTGAG
>JAIETT010000019.1 GCA_019744945.1 Burkholderiales bacterium | reverse complement strand
AACGTTGCACTTCAAACTAGTGATGGATTTGCAACTAACTGTAAATCAGTTAATGGCAAACCACAAAATCTATTATTGGTTGATGATGTTGAGCTTTATTTGTAATTAATGAATTAGCAACAAAATAGTGTTGCTATCAGTTTGTCCAGGTAATGCTTTTTCGTATGTTTATGGCTACACTTTCAGTTTGGCCATAAACATAAATTGTTTTTTATAACGTGATATTTAATCACAGTTTATATTATTGATTATCTTTGAATCTATCCGCTGGTAGTAGGTTCATAATTTTAACAAACCCAGCATTTTAAGGAGTTCGTAATGAGTATTTGCAATATAACTTTAACAGGGCGCGTTGGTAATGAACCTGAAGCTACTAAAAAAGATGATAACCTTTATGCAAGTTTTAGAATAGCCGTTAATGGTGTTTCTAAAGGCGAGGAGTACACAGATTGGCATAGTGTAACATGTAGTGGTAAAAAAGCTGAAGCGGTTCTAGAGCACGTTAAAAAAGGCGATAAATTGGTGATTTTGGGTAATCCTCGCCCTCATGCCTATTTTCATCAAGAAACTCAAAAAATCATTCCAAGTTTTAAGATTTGGATGAATGAATTTGATTTTGCAAGTTCTAAAGAAAAACCTGAAGTTGACTTTTCAAAAAGTACCAATCCTGCGGATGATGTGCCTGACTTTGAACCAGAGAACCCGCCACCTGTTGTGGAAGCAGCAGCGCAATAAAAAGGCCCCATACTGGGGCTTTTTTTATTACTTAGATTTAGCTATTTCGTTAATCATCTGCAATTCATCAACGACCTCATCAACAGTATCATTCTGTGTTAAGCTTGCTTTCACAATCTTTTTAAACAGTGTTGGAGATAAAGCATAAGTTTCTTTAACGTGAGTTTCAATTTCTTTACTATCACGCTTGAGTTGATCCATTGATTTTAGATTTAGTGCATAGTCATCAATAGATTTTTTGACTTTTTTTAACACTTCTTTATCGTTATAAACAGCGCGTAAAATTTCTATACTTTTCATAATTAAACCTTTAAAAAATTAATCAATTTCCATTCCGCTATCATGTTGCAAACATTCTGCGGTACGTTTATCTTCAACTGTTATGTGAGGGATATTAAGCTCTTGCGCTAATGAATCACCAACTTTTTCAGGACTATCAATAGTCAAGTCTAGGGTTTCGCCATTACTCAGTTCAAGCTTGCCAGTAGTTCTTAATTTATCAATAATGCCGTCAGGGTCATGTTTTGCTAGCAACTCGAAAACTTCTTCGTTGCTATTCAAAAAAATATGTTTACCTGTGCTTTTATCACTCATAACATAGTCGCGGCTTTGATCTTGATGCTTATAGAATTTAGAGTTTTCCCAAGGGGGTAAATCTGCTTGAGTTTCTAAAAACTTTTGAAGTTCTGGCGCATTCATGATTTGAGGGCGTTCATTATCCTCATTTACTATTTCGGGATTAGCACCATGTTCAATTAATTTTTTAGCTATTTCAATGTCATTTGGTTTATCACCCAACATGTGAAGAGCCGTATTACCTGTATCATTTTGATGATTTGGATTAGCACCATGCTCTAACAATAGAGTGACTAATTCTAACCGATCTTTTATCCAAAAACTAGAAGTCGCATGAGTTGAAGAAGTCGCATGAGTTAAAGCCGTATCACTATAAATGCCATTCACATGATTAACATTAGCTCCATGTTCAATGAGAAGTTTTGCCATCTCTGGACTGCGGGAAGCCGTTAGTGCAGTTTGATCTAAATCACTTCTATGCTCTACATTTGCCCCATTTCTTAATAGTAGCAAAGCTTTCGCTGTATCGTCATCATAAGAACTTAATAGAATTGGAGGGCGTCCATTAATTAATTCATTAACATCAGCACCATTACGAATAAGACCTTGTAACTCAGTAAATGATAATCCATCAGGTGAATCCATTTGCTCAAGAGTTGGGATTACTCTATTTTCTTGATGATGAGCAATATTAAGATTTTCAGCTCTTAATGCTAATATATCATCGGTTGACCATGTGGGCTTTATATCTGTTAAGCCCTCAATGCCACCCTCTTGAAATGTTGTTGCAAGATACATCTGTTCTGGTGAAAAGGCTGGATCTTTATAGTGGCTAATATCCAGACCTTTGTTTAATGCTTTATCCAGCTCTTGCAATTGCTTTAAGTCATATTTAGCAGGGTCTAAATTATGATTTTCTTGCAAATTAGCCACCATTTCTTGCTGTTCATTTAGAATAGATTCCATTTCATCTGCTGGTATATCAGGGTTAGCAATATTTTCAAGACTTGAATCAGTTATTATTGCGCGCCGTAAAACAAATTTTTGATCAAAGTTGTAAAGATCATCTTTTAATATTGATGAATCTAACCCTTTACTTTCAACAGATTTAATCATACCGTCTAATAATAGTTTTTCATCATCATTCATCTTGTATTCCTTTTGCCCGATTATATTGTAAACTCATCCGCTTTTTAAGCATTTCATCAGCTGGTATAGTTGGGTCAGCATATTTGCTAACGTCAACTTTGAAATATAATCCAGATCTAATATGTTCTAATTGATCATGATTAAAATCAGCTAAATATGGTGTTAAATCATTTCCATCACGTAGCGCATGAGCAGCTAATTGCATTTTAAAGCAATCAATTTCAGGTTTTGCAAAGCTTGACGGATCAAAACCCATTTCAATACAACGGTTGATGATTTTTTTTTGATTATCGCTAAATTGTTCTAAGTTCATAATGTACTCCAAAAGATTAAATAAGTTTATAAATATGTTCAATCCATATTATAAATTAATAAGTGTTTTTGTTCCTTTCTAAATGATTAGCTTAAGCAGCTTTTTTAGCCGTTGGAAGTGGTAAATTTAATAATCCATTAATGCTTTTATCTTCACGGTAATTGTATGAAGTACCATAAATTGCATTTTTGCCCTCTCTAAAAATTAATGTTCGAGTACCCATCGTTGCTATTTCATTAGCGGTTAGTAGGGTGCGATGAGATTCTTGCTTAGATGTAGTTGTAGTGGCACTACTACCCATTGCAAAGCCTTGTTGTTTTGATACTGCTGTACTAACTGTTTCTGCAATATACGTAGTATCTCCAGTCCATTTAGCTAGTTTTTCATTAGTAACTAAATCATTTGATGGGTAGCCAATTCGTACACCACAATTGGCAATAATTGAACTTGCTAATTTATCGTAGTATTCATCTAATTGTGATAAATCTTGAACAACTAGTAAGAACCTTGCTTTAAAGCTTCGGATTGTTGCCAAGGCATTTGCAACCACAGGCATTTTTTTCAGAGTTGCAAACTCATCTAGTAAAAATAGTAACTCGCGTAACTTACCGTGTTCGCTCGATTGGACAGTGCTAATAATTTGAGTAATTAAAATTCTGGTTAATGGTCTAATTCGTTCTTGATCATTAGCCATC
The DNA here is from genome assembly GCA_019744945.1 of Burkholderiales bacterium. Lineage (GTDB taxonomy): Bacteria > Pseudomonadota > Gammaproteobacteria > Burkholderiales > UBA11063 > Aquella. Next base: position 8,575 of record JAIETT010000019.1, on the reverse strand, counting down.
ACCACTATATACAAGCTTACAGCTTTTGCACCTGATTGAAAATCATTTAAGTTAATGGTTGATTCTGAGGTGTTTTGTGCAATAATTGGATCATTAAATAAAGTTAGTGGACTATTTGCAGAGCTAATAATTCCCGCAACCTCTTTTTCACCATTATTGAAATATAAAGATGATGCAATTTGCTTAATGTTACGGTTGTAACCTTTATCATCAATTAATAACGCTAAATGCTCTTTTGCGACTTCTTTTGTTATGTTATGTGCGATGGCATATTTAGCTAAATGTGATTCATGAGGTTTACCGCTATTGTCTTTACCTTGTCCACACATTTCACCTAGCCAGCCTTTTACGCCACTTTTATACGCGTCACCAGTATCAGGATCAATGCCTGATAGCATTGCTGCTACTGATGCAAGATTTTTATCTTTTTTAGTATAAATAACATGGAGAATAATTGCACCCAATAATTTAGCTCCATTTTCTTTGAAGTGATTACCATCAAAGCCTTTGCCGTCGCCGTCAATTAGCATTAATGCTAAGTTACCAGCTTGGCTAACTTCCTCAGGTGTTCCAACTTTAATAAACTCCATTGGATTATATTTGCAAGAGCTACCATCGCCATTTGTCGGCTCAAATTTAATACAAACGTTGTTTAAATTTTTCGCTCGATGTCCTGCGGTTGTTTCCCAGTCTTTACCTTTCATGTCATACATAACAACCGAATCAGGATAATTCAATAAATTAGGCGTTACAATACCAACCCCTTTACCACCCCCAGTAGGTGCAATTAATAGCATGTGTTGATGTCCATAGTGCATTAATTGTTTTAGTGTTAAAGCCTTACCTGTGTCATAGCGTACAATCGGTATTCCAATTTTGTACTCAATTGCACCAACAATTAAGCCATGTCGTTTTTCAACTTTATCAAGGGTTTTAGGATCTTGAAGTAAGTTAGTTGCTTCAATCTCTTTAATTGATGCAAATTTTGCAGTACCGTGGCGGTCAGATTCAAGTTTAGGCGCAAAAAATTTGCGATGCACGACTATTGCAATAATGTAGCTAATGAAAAAACCTAATCCCGTTGCAATTAAAGTGTTTTCACCAGCTTCGCCATAAGCCCCAGCGTTTTTGAAGAACTCACGCGTTACTGCAATTTGTTCTTGTGGAGATAAAAAATGTTCAAACATTGAATAATCAGATACACTACTTAAATAGTATTGTAAAATTACCTGATTAATAAATACACCTAAAAAAAATGCTGTAATAGCAAATACTATATGTCGCTGAATATAATTCACGTCGTTATCCTTTTGTAAAAATAGTTATTATTAAAGCTCATTGTTTTGCTGGTTTAATCACTCCTCATAAGTATTAATGCTCGTTTATAGAATTGGTTACGCTTAACAATGCCAAAGTACCTAGAATCAATTGATGTTGGCGTAATACCCATCATGAAGTACTCATCATCATTTAAAATGTGTTTATATCCAATTGGTAGCGGGTATAATGCAATTCCTTTTCCGCGTTCCATTCCACGGCTATTTTGTTGCAATGCTCCATTAATTAAAACCCCTGATTCAGTTATTTCAACTAAATCATGTGGCATCCCCGCAACTTGTTTCATTAGGTAAACAGTCCCAGTTGGACATTGGTTTTTACTTTTCAGTAAGCCCAATTTTTGCAAAACGTCAATATATTTTTTATCATCTAAGCAAATTAAATACCGTTTATTCGGTTCAATAGTTCCTACTGGTAATTTTAGGTAATATCCTAACGGTTCAGAAATAGACACATTTTTAATCATGAACCTATCATAAAAAGCGACTACACAAATTAATCCAATAAGCGAGTAAATCACTATCCTTAATTGTTTAATTATTGTTAGCATAAAGATCTTCTTTTTTTCCCATGTTGGGTTTAACGTACATCACAGTTTTAGAACTGTATGGGTTAGCTGGTTTAGGTTGTACATCTCGTATATCTGATGCATCTTGTGCATTACGTACCACTATTTTTTTAGCACTGGATTGTCCAATTCCAACAATTGGCGGGATGTCTTTATCGTTAAGTGCTAGTTTTTGGCTGTTTGCATTAACTTTTGCAACATAACCATTTCGCATACCACTAGTGAAATTACCTGTGTTATATGCTGAAATAGCTTTTTGCCATCCCTCAGTGCTGGACGTTGATCCACTCATCGCATGTTTATAGTTATTTGCGAGTATATCGCTGCCAACGGTAATATTTACGCAAGGATCTAGCAAGTCTTTAGCGGTATAACCATATTTTTTAATATTCTTGATATTGATTTGCGCAAGTCCAACATCAAAGTTATAATCATTTTTTTCAAGATACTCAACCCAATTTTTGGCTTGTTCAGGATCTTTTGGTTGAAATTTTAATTTATAACCCTTATTTAAGCCAATCGCTAAAGGGTTATTTTGCGATTCAGTCTTAATTATGGCGGGCATTTTTACCTGTGCAACTGGCGTTGCACATTGTAAAATCAATAGTGCAAGGTTAAGCATTGCATCTACTCACTGCTTTAAATTTATTAACTTTTGCAATTAATTCACTTGTTCGCAAATGAGATTGACTGCCTATTGCACGTGTTTGAATGATTAGCTTTAGCAAGCTTTTTAAACTCGTTGAATTTGTCATTTTTCTGCCTTAAGATGTCATAGTAAAGGTCGATTTTTTATGGCCCAATTTATTGGGCTTTAAAAAATGACCCACCAACCGCAGGGCGGTAGTTTTTAATTAACCGCTAGTTAATTTTCTTGCATTACGTCATTTAAGTAGCCATCGGTTACTTCTTCAGGTGCATCCTCAAACGGGCTATCATCTTTATGGTAATAAAGATCTTCGTATATGTCATGATTTTTGTCATAACCAGTAATTTCGCGCAAAGCGGTTACTTTACGTTTAACGATGAAGTCATAATGTCCGTTTACCTCTCTTCTAACTGTAACTTTTTGAATTGAAATAATGGCATTAACCGCATAAGCTATTTGTTCTTTTGGAATTACACCTGATTCTGGGTTTTCAGCTACGCATTGTTCAAAACGTGAAATAGCTTCTCTTGCACCGTTAGCATGAATTGTAGTTAATCCGCCAGGATGTCCAGACATCCAAGCTTTTAGCAGGGTATATGCTTCTTTACCGCGTAACTCACCAACCATAATGCGATCTGGTCGCATTCGTAGCATAGTTCTTAACAATGCTGGTAAATCACGCTCATTGGTTTTACAAAAGCTAATTGCATTATCAACGTTACACTGTAACTCTGGTGTATCTTCAATGATTCCAACGCGATCCTGTGGTGTTTCTTTGTTAATTTCATCTAAAATTGAATTACACATTGTTGTTTTACCTGAACCAGTACCACCAGCAACAATGATGTTGTAATGACGTTTAACCCATGACCTTATCGTTTCTCGGCAAGATTCTGGCATTACACCAGATGCTACGTATTGATCAAGTGTGATAATTTGTGATGAATGTTTACGAATTGTAAACGTTGGAAATTTTACAACTGGTGGCATTAAACCAGTAAAACGATGATGATAAAATGGTATAGTGCATTCTAAAGTTGGTTCTTTACTATGAAAATGTTGTTCATTTGCAGCCGCTAAAATCCCCATAATTTGCAACGCTTTTTGGCTGGTCATTTTCTCAAATTTTTTGCTTATTGCAAAAGTTGGTTTATTTGAAAATTGTTCAATATCGGCTTCAGTTTCAATAGTTTTAATCTTTAAGCTAAATAATATATTTTTAGCTGGTAAGCGCTTATTAATTTCTTCAATTAATAAGTCTAAGTTTTCAAGTTGTTCAACTGGGATTTCTTCAGAAAAATGAAATTGTGATTTTTTGATATTGTCAGCAAATACATTAAGCTTATAATGTTCATCTTGTTCTAAAAAGACTTTTTCATCTTCAAGCTTAATCATGTTTTTTAAAACTAATGATATTATTGGCAGATTTTGATGAAGTGTATCTTTTAGCACATGATAGCTTAAGGTTTTAGCTTCTCCATTGTTAATTGCTTCTTTACACAGAACCTTATCGCCTATTTTAGGTGTTGGATAATTGGCAATTTTGTGCTCTGTTCTGGTAATTAGTCTGGTCATGCCAATACCAGCTTCTTCATACCAAAGATGCCCCTCGTAAGATCCATCTTCTGCCATGTAGGGATTTAGCATTACTTCAAATACTAAAGGTCTTTTTAATATTTCGATAACTTGACCCATATCAGAATTTATATGGTTTATTATGTCAGATTGTTTTAGTTCTTTTGTTGCCATGGTTTTTCCTAAAAAATTATTTAGGAATTTTACGGGATCAGGTCTAGAAAGCTACCCGAATAATCCCCCTAAGAGCAATTTAGGTTAATTTATCAAATAAATCAAGATGTAACATACTAATTTGTGGTGAGTTTTATGAGATGTGGAGAAAGATTTTGATTTCTTGAAGTGAAAATACCCTGCAAGATGCAGGGTATTAATATTTAACTCTTTAGATTTAATTCTTCGCAGCTTTCCGCGACTTAAATTATGACAAAATATTTCAAATTTAGTCGTTTGAGATAAATATATTTGAAATTTGTTGACCAAGTTGTTTAACAATAACTGGTTTTGCATCAGGGAATTTTAAGTTTACTTTCTGTGCAACAGTACCTATACGAGTTTGATATTTCAACCAGTTACCAGTTGATGTAGCTGTTTGATTTTGCACTGTGCTAGTACCTTGTTTTAAACTTGCTTGTTGAGTGTTACTAACTTTGCCATTAGTTTTTACAGATATTTGAATATCGGTAATTACAGAATAAGCAACATTTTTAATTGCACTATCTGCAACCCATGACACAGCTGCAACTCCAAGACCTGCACCAAGTCCACCAACAACACTACCAGTACCATAGCCAACCGCTAGACCAGCTAAACCGCCAAGCGCAGCAGCCCCGTAACCAGATTGGACTGTTTTCCAAACAGCATCAGGGTCTTGAGCCTCACCAGCTTGAAGAACGTTAACTTGTACCATGTTGTAAGCTTTAGATTGGTCTTTAACTACAGTCCATCCAGCATTAGTAAAGTTAGTGGTTAATTCTGTTGTAATACCTTTTAAATCTTCGCTAGTAGTATTTTTTACTTGTAAAAATACTGTTTGATGGTTAGCTGGCTCTGGATCTAAAAAGATTGTATCGCTCATTTTAGAATTTACATCTAAGCTACTATGGCTAATTAACGCGGAAGTTGCACCACATCCAACTAATCCAAGACTACCGACTAAAACAATTGACTGATATATAGTTTTAATTTGCATAAAAGACCTTTCTAAAGTTAAATTCTATTATATCATTATTTTATGTAGTTGCATAGTACCCCAAATGGGGGTCAGTTAAGCTAAATAACAACATGTCTAGTTGCTTTATATGGTTGCTAAGTGGTGGGTTTAACATTTTGTGGAGGTAGTTTGTTGGGATTATAAATATGTAGAAGTTTAAACTTCTACATATTAGGATTAATTGATTTTTGTAAATGTTCCTAGTGTAGGAGTTAGTAATTTACCAGTTGTTGCATCAAATGTTAATTCAAACTCAGGATTACAAACTAATTTTGTCTCTTTTAGCGTTGCACCAGTTGGACAAAAACGTTCCATTTTAAGTATGCTATCATTACCATCTTTTACTAAATAAAGATCACCAGATTTTGTAATGGTTATAATTGGTAATATGAGTGGTTGATTAGCATTTTTACTCATGATTTGAAGATTTTGACCAAGTGTACTATTTTTATCCATCTGCCATGAACCAACATAATTGTCTCCAGCAGATTTAGAACAAGCGCCTAAAGTTATAGCAATAGTGATCATTGCAATAAGTTTTTTCATATGTTTAACATCCTTTTATTGTTGTTTGCTAAAACTACCAAGAGGGCTTAATAATTTATGAGTATTTTCATCATAACCAAATGAAAATGCTGGTTGACAATAAAGTTTGGTATCTTCTTTTAGTGTTGCACCACCGCTACATGGACCTAGTACAATTTGTGCCTTACCAATGTCTTTAACAATATAAATAGTTCCAGATTTTGTTATAGAAATAGATGGCGTTGGCTTTGCACCACTAAATACACTACCTTCATCTAATACCCATGTTCCAACATAATTATCACCTGCTGATTTAGAACAAGCGCCTAACGTTATAGCAATCACAATCATTGCAATAAATTTTTTCATACGTTTAACATCCTTTTACTGTTATAAAGCAATATTATAACATTCCTGTTTTAATTGGCATGTTTTAAGTATCCAATTGATTTTCAAAACATGCCAGCGTAAATAATTGGTTATATTTATTCTTTATGAGGGTTAATGTTTATATCCGCTGCACCAGCATGTCCGCTACTAACTTTATTCACACTATCAGCAAATGATTTGCCGTGTTTAGCTAGTGTTGCTTTTGTGCTTGGTTGCGGTGTGGTACTTCCTTTACCATTACTTATTGAGCCTGAGTTACCACCAGAACTTGATGGTGCTGGAGTAGAGCCACTTGAGCTAGAACTTGGGCTACCACCAGAACCTGATGGCGCTGGAGTAGATACGCTTGAGCTAGAACTTGGACTACCAGCAGAACTTGATGGCGCTGGAGTAGATCCGCTTGAGCTAGAACTTGGGCTACCACCAGAACTTGTTGGAGCTGGAGTAGATCCGCTTGAGCTAGAACTTGGACTACCAGCAGAACTTGATGGTGCTGGAGTAGATCCACTTGAGCTAGAACTTGGGCTACCACCAGAACTTGTTGGAGCTGGAGTAGATCCGCTATCTGGTAATGAATCATTAAATTTGGGTTTAGGTGTTGGTTGTTCACCTTGTCCCATAGATTTACCCATTGCTTCTACTTTTCCAGATTTTGCAGTTTCACTCTTGGCTGACTGCGTTGCTGTTGTTGTATTAGATTTTAGTGTTGATGGGCTAGGGTTTTTCCCTGGCCCACCAAGTTTTTCCATTAATGCCGAAGCTTGGCTTTTAGCGCTACCACCAGCCAATTTAGCCATGCTACCACCAGCCATAAGCATTGAAGCTGCACCGACTAATTCCCCCATTCCACCACCCATAGAACCAGTTAACATGGATGCAGCTTTTGATGGTACTGTAAATAATAAATAGACGGATAGAATCAAATAACCTAGTAACTTAAATATACTTGTTATTGCTTCTGTTGGCGTTGATGCTGCTGTGTTTAGATTGTCAAATCCCTTAAAAACCAATCCTAAAATTAAGCAAGTCATAAATAATCTTATTCCAGTAGCAACAGCATAGCTTAAATATTTTTGCCAATAGCTTTGCGTCCAGCTTGATCCAGAAAATCCAACTAAGATAAAGCCACCAAAAATAACAACATATGCATCAAGCATCGTAACGGTGACGATAACTGCAATTAAATTCATTCCAACTACAACACCTAATAATGCCTCAGAAAAAAATGTTCCTAAGCCAATCCATTGTCCAAGTAATGCACCCCCTAAAAATAATGCATTTAGAGTAGCAAACTCGCACTCTAAATAACTCATTATTCCTGATGGACTGATCCCCATGCCGCTGGAGCCTTCTGATGCACTCATCGTCTGACCACCAAGCTCTGCGCCAATTCTAGTAAAAAAGTTTATAATCCCCATGTATGTATCAAGATTTAAAAAAACATAAGCAAAGATATATGCAGTAAACATTCGAATCACAAAAAATACATATAATTTCGATAAGTCATTGCTTAGAATTTTCTTAAATGTTAGTTGATATAGAAATTCCGCAGCAAAAACACCCCAAAATATTCTAGTAACTAAAGGCAGTAACGTAGTATTCCATGTTTTAGCAGTTGTGACAAAAGAATCAAGAATACCATCATATACGCCGCCTTTAGTAGCATATGAACATGCATCGGCAGCATAGCTAGTTTTAAACATGAATATTGAAAAAACTATCAATATTAAAAATTTTTTCATGATTAAAGCCCCGTTGAAAAGTTTTTAGCAAACTCATTTGTTTGTGTTTGTTGAAGCTTTTCTTGCGCTAATTGCTTTTGCATACTCTGTGCCTGCATGGCACTCATCTGCGCCATGGTTGTATTTAAGCTTTGCAAGGTCGTTGCACTGCTTTGAGCCAAACTTAATGATGCTGCTTGTGGATTAGCTCCAGATAATGCACCAATAATACCAGATATATTTTGTAAGCCTTTTTGTGCAGCGCCTAGATTTTGCATTGAATTACTAAACTGGGTGCATAAATCACCGTTTATGTTGTTAACATATTCTGTTAATTGCTCTTGATCACTCTTGTTGCACAAATTGCAAAGCCCAGACCCCGCAGATTGTAATTGTTGCAAGCCTTTTAATCCTTGTACTTGATCAAGCACTGTTTTAGCTTGGCTAATTTGCTGCATGTAGGTACTCGCTTGACTTGCAGCCAAGGCCGCAGCTTCAAGAGCTGATGGATCTAAACTAGTTGTAATTGGAACCATTGCAAAACTTGATATTGATATTGTGCTTAAAATTAGTAATAATTTTTTCATGATTAAATC
>JAIETT010000304.1 GCA_019744945.1 Burkholderiales bacterium | reverse complement strand
TATCAACGGTTAAACTAGCGTGTCCTTTTCTTATAAGAATGTTGGAATAAATCATTAATATTAAAGCTAACTAAATGGCATATTCTGAACTGAATTTTTGCAATTTAAGCGAGTTGCCCCCACAACTAATATCAACGGTTAAACTAGCGTGTCCTTTTCTTATAAGAATGTTGGAATAAATCATTAATATTAAAGCTAACTAAATGATTAAGTGCACTACATCACTAAGTAACCTTATTCTGAAAAAACCTTGAAAGCCATGTAATTAAAGTAGATTTGCTGTAACTCTAGTCTATCATAGTCTAAAATCACATCAATATCTACCTTTATATTATTATCAGAATTTAAAAACTATTAGTTATTAACTTTCTAATTTCCAAATCTGTTTCATCTGGAATAATTAGATTGACCAATAAGTTTATCTTTAAATATTATTCTGCAGCTGCTGGTTTATGTTTTACCCGCCGACGTTTTGGTTTACGCGCCTTACGTTTCTTTTTATATTCAGGTGGCGCAATATCGCCTAATTCAACCAATAATTCGGTGCGCAAAGTTTCATCCGCAACCATGAAGCGATTCCACCAATCAAATAAGAGCGGATCAACCTGTTTAAATTCATTGCGTAAATTAAACAAATGCCACGCTTGGCGGAAACGACCATGCACAGGAACATGTTCTAGACGTGCAAAGCTCGGTAAATCAAAATCAACTTGCAGCATCCAAACTTCACGAATTGAAGAATATAAATTTTGCGAAATACCACTGGCAAAAATTGGATCTTTATTGTGCGCAATTGCATCCATTAAAGCTTGACGTGGATGAGGATTTTCTTCTAATTCTTGCAACCAACTCTTATAAATTGGTGGCCACATCATGCCTGCTAAAATGAAAATTAACGAAACATCTTCATTGCCAGCCAAACGTAAATCAGTTTTTTCAAGCACCTTAAGTGCAAATTCATCAGGCGTTGGATTAAAAAATAATTTGTCCAATAAAGGGAAAACTTTACGCGGAATTTTTAACTCATACAGTTCACGCACCACGCTTAAAGCATTACCCGACATTAAGAGTTTTAACATTTCTTCAAATAAACGCCCTTTGGGTTCATTTAACAACAAATGTTTTACATTGCGAAAATTAATATAGGTATTTTCATCGATGGCTAGACCAAGTTTTTCAGACAAGCGAATTGCACGTAACACCCGCACTGGATCTTCCAAATAACGCTCATAAGGATTACCAATCACGCGAATTAACCGTTTTTCAATATCTTGAATTCCATTATGATAATCAACCACGATTTCGGCAACTGGATCATAATATAATGCATTTACCGTAAAATCGCGACGAAAGGCATCTTCATCCATATCACCATAATTGTTATCAACTAAAATTCGCCCATGTTCACTCAGCGCTTGCTCATGAACTTTGTTACTACGAAAAGTTGAAACTTCTAAAATATGTCGCGCAAAGCTTGGCTTACCAATTCTGGCACTGCGATCTTCATTTTTACGCTCAAAGTAAACATGCACAATTTTGAAGCGTCGCCCAATAATCATTGAGTTACGTCCAAAAATGCGCCGAATTTTTTCTGGATCGGCATCGGTCACCAAGTCATAATCCTTGGGTTTCTTACCTAATAATAAATCACGCACCCCACCGCCAACGACGTAGCCGCTAAATCCATTTTGTTGTAATTTTTTGATAACTTGCAATGCATCTTGATCCATCATTTCGTGATTTAAACCAAGTGTCGCTGCCGAATAAATTTGTTTTGTCATTAATAATCCACTAATTCTTTGTAACTTCTAACCAGCCTAAGTTGAACTAATTTATACTAAAAATCATCTTTTTCGTAAGCAATTTCTAGCAGTTCAAATGCTTTTAGAAATAAAAAAAGCGTTGCATTCTAAATATTTACAACGCCGTTAACTGGTGATTCTAACATATTTATCCGTTGGTGACGAAACTAATCCAATGGTCACTAATAACTCAGTACATTACCACTAAATTTAAGCTGTTGTCAAAAAATGAAAATTGGGAATTAAGAAGTCCTTCTACTTATACTGCTTTTCTTTATTCATTACATTTTGTATTGATTGTCTAGTGGCAAGGTTTTTAATGTATTCATTTAAAAATGGAAATCCAGCAGTTTTAATATTTGTATATTTAGTCCATTGAAACACAACAAATAAATAAGCATCTGCAATCGTAAACTTTTCACAGGCCAAATAATTTTTATGTTCTAAATGATTATTTAGCAGGCTAAAATATTTATTAATATTTGATATACTCCATTGAATAACTTCACTTTGTGTAGTTTTACTTGGAGAAATTCTATCTAATAAGAATAGGGGGCTAAACGACTTATGAATATCTGTGGCAATAAATGATGACCATTTAATAATCTCAACTCTATCAAAACTGCCAATTGGTGCTAAAAGATTATACTCCGGATTTGTATCCGCAAGATACTCCAATATGGCTATATTTTGCGTTAAGATTAATCCACTATCTAACTCTAAGGCAGGAACGGACTTTAATGGATTAATACAATTAAAATCTTTTAGTGCTTCAATAGCAGCATTTTTACCGACGTAGATTAATTCAAATTTTGCCTTTATTTCTTCTAAGATAATATGAACAGCTGCGCTACAAGCGCTTGGGAAAAAATATAATTTCATAATATAATTTCACTTTAACTTTATAATTAATTGATTAAACTAATCAAATATTACCGAATAAAACCCGCAATGACTACAACGACATTGCGGCATAAAGTTTATTTTTTACTATATAAAACCCCAATCGCCTGATTCATAAACAAGACAATCTCTTGCTCATAACCAGGAATTAATCCCGCAGGAATATCGCCAGATTTCATTAATTCCCACATTTTTTTGCCTAATTCAGGATTACTTTCATATTGTCCATTCGCAGAATCCATCCACTTTTGCGCAACATCTTGTGCGGCTGGCGAGGCTGGATCTTGATCCATTAATGATTTAGCTTCCGCAAATAATCCACTCCAGACTGCATCGCGTTCTATTTTAGCTTGTTGAAAATTCATTTCAGCAAAGAAATTTACTTCATCATTAGAAAAATTACGTTGCGCCCACTCTTTAACTATATTATCATGTGTCATTTTAAATACCTCTAACATTTTGGCAATTGATTGCCATTCAATTTGATTATTTTTAGAATACAGATTTATGCTTTGCTGAATCAAAAGTAAACCTTGATTCAACTTAGCAATATTATCCTGAATAATTTTAGCTTGTAAATTCAATGAACTTAACCAGTCTAATTGATTGCTTAAAAGTATTGTTTTAATTTGCTTTAAATTAAAGCCAATATATTTAAGAATACTAATTTTCTGAATAACTTGTAAATCCTCACTGGAGTAAAAACGATAACCGACAGCACTTTTATGATGTGGTTTCAATAAATTCTCCTCATCATAGTAGTGAAGCGTACGCACGGTAACACCTGTCAATTTACTAAATTCTTTTGTTGTCCAATATTTAGCCATTTTCACCTCCTAACGATAATGTAAATTATCACGTAACGTTAGAGTCAAGCCCAAAATAAATTTAATTGCATTTTTGTATAAATTAATTCCCCACCAGTAATTATTCACCAAATTAGAACAATTAATTAACAAAAATAGCGTGTAATAATTTATTGTACATTATTTCTAAATTAGTCAGATCGGCTAAGGTTGTAGCTTCATTAATTTGATGAATACTCTCGTTACGCACGCCAAATTCAATAATTTCATCGCTTACCGCAATTAAGAAACGTCCATCCGAAGTGCCGCCATCGGTTTTAAGCAGAGGGGTAATTCCACAAACCGCTTCAATCGCACCACTACAACACTCGACCAATTTACCAACTTGTGTCATAAATGGTTGTGCCGAATGTTGCCACGATAAACTGTAATTTAAATCGTGCTTCTGTAAAATTGCTGCAACTTGCCCTTGCAAACTAGCTGCACTATGTTCGGTATTATAGCGAAAATTAAAATTCGTCTTTAATTCGCCTGGAATTACATTCGTAACCCCTAAACCAGAATTTAAATTCGCAAATTGCAAACTCGTTGCAGGAAAATACTGATTCCCGTGATCCCAAATCTGCGAACTTAACTCAGCTAAAGCAGGCGCAAAACTATGAATAGGATTAACACACAAATGCGGATAGGCGATATGCCCTTGCTTACCATGCACCACTAGGTCTCCGGTTAAAGAACCACGCCGCCCAACTTTAATCGTATCACCCAACTGAGTAACACACGAAGGTTCACCAACTAAGCAATAATTTAGGCGTTGCTTGTTTTGCTGTAAATATTCAACCATTAATGGCGTACCATCAACCGCACTACCCTCTTCATCCGAGGTGATGAGCAATTTAATCTGATAACTATCTGGAGCGTTCTTTTCGACAAATTCAGCCAATGCCAATAAGAATGCCGCAATTGCGCCCTTCATATCCGCAACACCACGTCCAATTAATTTATCGCCAATTTGCTGTAATTTAAACGGTTCTTGCGTAACCCACTGGGTTACATCACCAGTTGGCACGACATCAACATGCCCAGCAAAAGCAAAAACTGTAGAACCAGTTCCAAGCGAGGCAATTAAGTTCGTGGTTTGATTGCGATTTAAGCGAATACAGCTCCCACCTAAATTTTCAACAAATGCCGCAATATAATCCAAACTGCCAGCATCACAGGGTGTTACCGATTCAAAAGCAATTAAATCGGTTAGTAAATTAATTAATTTTATTTTATTTGTCATCACTCACTCCAACTTTCATCGAAAAATCTTAACCTTATTTTAGCATAAAAACTTAATTTGCTCGCTGAGCTTAAATAATTTCAAGAAAAACTTGCACATGAGAATCATTCTCATTTATAATAACCCCTGTATAAAATAACGTTATTATTGAAACGATCAAACCATGACACAGAAATTAATCTCTCTCGCCAAGCTTGGCAAATCGCAACGGTGTATCGTGCGGACAATTGATGAAAAACTTTTGCCACACAATGTGGAATTAGAAGCTGGTGAACTCGAACGACGCATTCTTGAAATTGGTATTATTGAAGGCGTTGAATTAACTGTGCTACATTTCGGTTTAATTAATCGCGATCCAATCGCAGTTCAACTCGGCTTTAATGGAACCACCATCGCAATTCGTCGCAACGAAGCGGCAATTATTTTAGTTGAATTACTCAATCAGGATTAATCATGCACCAAGAAAAACAACTTAAACATAAAACTTTACACCAGCAAGAACATAAAATCAAAGCTCATCATCAGCCACATCCGCAAGAATTACGCGTCGCTCTGGTAGGTAAACCCAATTGCGGTAAAACCGTATTATTTAACGCCTTAACGGGTAGTCGCCAAAAAGTAGCGAATTATTCTGGGGTTACCGTTGAAAAAAAACATGGTTACTTTAGTACCCCGCAAAACACCATGATTACTTTGGTCGATTTACCAGGTACTTACAGCTTACGTTCACGCAGCCCAGATGAAAAAGTAACTCGCGATGTGGTATTGAATCAATTCAATGAAGAAGAATCAATTGACGTTATTTTAGCGGTAATTGATGCCACCAACCTAAGTGGTTGCTTACGTTTAATTTTAGAACTCAAGCAAACGGGAATTCCACTCGTTGTGGCTCTAAATATGAGCGATTTGGCTAAGCTACGTGGTTTTGAATATGATCTTAAACAATTATCTCAAATGCTCGATTGCCCAATTATTGAAACTGCTGCAACGCAAAAACAAGGTATTTATGAACTAGCCTCAGAATTGGATAAATATAAGCAGCTGGGTGGCAAAAACATCAATCAATGGCAAGAGCCAACTCCAGAGATGGTTCGTAGTTATCACAAACGCGTTCACGAAATTATCCAAGCGGTGGAAACACGCCGTGGACTACCTGCGCGCTGGTCAAATAAAATTGATAATATCTTATTGCACCCATTTTTTGGCTTAGTAATTCTGTTAGCAATTCTATTTACGATGTTCCAAGCGGTGTTTAGCTGGGCAAGTATTCCGCAAGGCTTATTACAGGGCGTATTTGATAGCGCTCAAGATTATGTTGCTAGCATTGATCCACATAGTTTTGTGATAAGCTTGCTTGCCAATGGTGTTATTGCTGGGGTGGGTTCAATTCTAGTCTTTTTACCACAAATTTTAACTATTTCACTGTTTATTATCTTACTGGAAGACACTGGCTATATGGCGCGGGCGGCGTTTTTGATGGATAAATTAATGGGAGGCGTTGGCTTGCATGGACGTGCATTTATTCCATTACTCTCAAGTTTTGCTTGTGCTATTCCGGGTATTATGGCAACGCGCACCATTGAAAATCGCAAAGATCGCATTGTAACCATTTTAATTGCGCCACTCATGACGTGTTCAGCGCGGCTACCTGTCTATACGCTTTTAATTAGCGCCTTTATTCCCGTCAAAACCATTTGGGGCTTTGCCAATCTACAGGGTTTAGTGATGTTTGCGCTGTTTGCCGCAGGTATCTTCTCTGGATTAATTATGGCGTTCATCTTTAAATTTTTCTTTTTCCGTGGCGATCGTCAACCGTTAATTCTTGAATTACCGAGCTACAAAACTCCAAATCTATACAACGTCTTAGTCGAATTAATCAAGCCAGCTAAAATGTTTATCAAACGCGCTGGAACAATTATTCTCTCAGTAATGATTATTATTTGGTTTTTATCCTCATTTCCTGGCGCTCCAGTTGGTGCAACCGATCCTGCTATTGATTACAGTATTGCGGGAATGGTCGGTAAATTTTTGCAACCACTGTTTGCCCCAATTGGTTTTGATTGGCAAATTGTTGTCGCATTAATTCCTGGTATGGCGGCGCGTGAAGTTGCGGTATCAGTATTAGCAACTATTTTTGCTCTCAGTGGCAGTGAAGATGCAGTACGCCAAAGCTTAGCCACGGTCTTACAACACCAGTGGAGCATAGCAACCGCAATGTCACTGATCACATGGTATGTTTTTGCACCACAATGTATTTCTACTTTAGCCGTGGCTAAACGTGAAACTAACACTTGGAGATGGCCGATTATCATGTTTGTCTATCAAATGATCTTGGCTTATGCAGCATCTTACGCAGTATATCATCTAACTTTGGCATTCATTTAAATTGGAAATAATCATGGAACACTATTTAGATACTTTAGTCATGTTATTGATTATCTTGGGTGCAGGAATTTATCTGTATAAAACCTTCAAGCGTTCGCGCGCAGGTTGTGGCAGTATTTGTTCTGGCTGTAGCAGTAGTTGTAAAACCAAGCCGCGTCAATTTAAAACAAAAACCATTCAACTCAAGAAAATAGCTTAATTTAGCTTGCGATTTGATAGCTAATTAATTCTAATTAGCTTTAATTTCAAACCTGAATTGAAAAATGCCGTGTTTAGCTTAAGCTAGTCGTATATTCTATAGTATAATATACGACTATTAATCACTATACTATCACAAAAGGTTCGTTCAACCAACTATGCAACAACAACTCATAAAACTTAAGCCACTTTTATCTCTTTTAGCCGCAACAATATTGCTCTTTGCCATTACCGTTCTAATTGGTCGAGTATTAATTCCCTTTATTAGTGCATTGATTCTTGCCTATGTGCTCAATCCATTAGTCGATCGTCTGCAAAACAAATATAAAATCAATCGTAAGATTAGCGCCTTAGCCCTCTCATTATTGATTTTATTTATCTTTATTGCAATTCCTGTGTACTTAGTGCCAGTTTTAATTGGGCAATTTAAAGCCGTCTTGGATAAAGTACCACAAATAATTACCCTACTTAATCATGGTTTACTGCATAAATTTAATCTTCAATTGGGCACTAATTGGCAGCTTGATTTAAATAGTTTAAAACAAATTGCATTAGCCAACCAAGCCAAAATGAATAGCTTGGATTTAGTGCAACGCGTTGCGCAAAACGGCGTAATTTTAATTGAGATCTTAGTTTATTTAGTTTTAATTCCATTTGCGCTTTTTTATTCAATTATTGGCTGGCACAACATTCTTAAATTTTTTGATGAAATGATTCCACGTTCATTTACAACTCCAATGCATATGTTAGTGCGTGATATTGATACCATGCTTTCTTCATATTTACGTGGACAACTCTCGGTCATGTTTATTATGGCATGCTACTACGCGACTACCTTAACTCTAGTTGGTTTACCATCTGGTACCGCCATTGGAATTATTACT
The DNA here is from genome assembly GCA_019744945.1 of Burkholderiales bacterium. Taxonomy (GTDB): domain Bacteria; phylum Pseudomonadota; class Gammaproteobacteria; order Burkholderiales; family UBA11063; genus Aquella. The sequence continues at coordinate 3,796 of JAIETT010000304.1, read as the reverse complement.
GGTCTATTGGTGTTTATACCTTATTTAGGTGTGCTTTCAGGGCTAACTTTTGCCATGATTATTGGTTTAGCTCAATTTAGCAGCTCGGCTAATTTATTAGCCATTTTTGCTGCATTTGCGGGTGGGCATGTTTTGGAGGGGGCGCTAGTAACTCCATTTTTAGTTGGCGGTAGAATTGGTCTGAATCCAATTATGATTATTTTAGCCTTAATGGTTTTTGGTAAAGTTTTTGGTTTAGTCGGTGTGCTCTTAGCTCTGCCGTTATCAACTATCGCGGTGGTACTCTTGCGCCATGCCAAAAAATACTACAAAAGTACTCATTACTATAAAGATTAGAATATGATACAGCAACAATTACTCGATTTATTCAATCGTGAATATGAGTTCAATAGTTTTATTGCGAATGGTAATGAAATTAGTGTGGCGAATTTACAAGGCTTTTCAAGTCAATTCACCCATCTTTATGGCGAACATTTAACGGGTAAAACGCATTTACTCAAAGCGTGGATTAACTTAGCCAACCATAAATATCAGAGTGCGCTCTATTTAGATGCAACTACCTTACGTAATGGTGATTTACGTGGCGTTGATTTGGATTTATTTCGCTTTATTGCACTAGATAATATTGATTTACTTAATGATGAATTGCAAATTGAATTATTTGATGTGTTTAATCACATTAAATTAGCTAATCGCGATAATTATTTATTAACCAGTTCCACAGTTAATTTAAATCATTCAACATTATTACGGATTGATTTAAAAACCCGCATTCACTCTGGAATGGTTTTTGCTTTAAAAAGCTTAACTGAGGATGAATTATTTCATGCTTTAACGATTTATGCTAATCGTGAGGGAATTAAAATTGGTGCGGCAGAATTGAAATACTTACTAACTCATTATGCGCGCAATCTCGGTAAATTAATTGAACTAATTAATCAAGTTAGCCAAGCTGCAACCATGCAAAAAAAGCCAATTACAATTCCACTAATTAAGCACAATATGTAATTTTAAAATAAGATAGGCTACCCAAAGTGGCAGCCTAGTTTGCAATTAATTAGTTAATCTATTCGCTCATATAAAAAAATTAGTCGTTTAGTGCTTCACCAGCAAACTCGATCTTATTTACAGTTGCTAAAATTTTATTTTTACGTTGTTGTTCATCGCGTAAATCTAATGAGATAACCTTAGATTTTTCTTCTGCACTAACTACGTAAGTAGATTTTTGTCCATGATTAAGAGTTGAAGTTGTTTGCATAATAGTTCCTTTCAGATTTCATAAAATTGAAGATATGAGTGGAGCTAACACATTAACTAACCTTGCAAGGACGTTACTATAGCATGAATAATTTAATTATGCAAGCAATGAATCGACTTAACTGCAATAAGGTTATGAAATTATTTTTTCAGCTATTATTTATTACTAACTGCATAAGGTCGTAACAAATAAATCTATATCATAATCAGTTGATATTCCTTCAACTTTAAACAAGCAAGAGAACAATATGAAACTTCAACGAATAATTGAAAAACACTGGTATCTAAAATCTGATTTATTGCTAACTATTCTACTCTTACCATTGAGTTTGATTTATGAATTGATCATAACTATTCGCCGCTATTTATTTAAATTAAAAATCAAACCAAGTACGCGTTTAGCTGTGCCTGTCGTAATTATTGGTAATATCAGCGTTGGTGGTGCAGGTAAAACCCCATTAACCAAGTATTTAGCACAAACTCTCAGCGGACAAGGCATCAAAGTAGGCATAATTTTACGCGGCTATAAGAGTAGTACCACCACGGCGAAAATAGTCTCCGCGCAAGATGACAGCCACGAAGTTGGTGATGAGGCGCTAATTTATGCGCAAGCTGGTCATCGGGTTGCAATTGGAGCCAAGCGGGTTGCCGCAGGAAAATTACTCTTACGTCAATTCCCTGATACGCAATTAATCCTTGCCGATGATGGTATGCAACATTATTATTTAGACCGCGATCTAGAAATCTGTGTAGTCGATAGCAGCCGCATGTTTGGTAATCAACAAGTGTTACCTTTAGGTCCATTGCGTGAACCGATGAATCGCTTAAACCGCGTTGATGCGCTGGTAGTTAATGGCAATTATAATCATGCAAGCTTAGACCAAATTTTACTACCCTACCAAAAACCAATTTATTATCAAGAACTAGAGTTTATCCATTTTTTTAACCCAGTAACTCAAACAATTGCTAGCGTTGCTGAAATGAAAAATACATCAATCATGGCGATGGCGGCAATTGGTAACCCTGGGCGTTTTTTTGATTATCTGGAACAATTAGGCCTAAAAATTAATCAATGGCAAGCTTTTCCCGATCATTATCATTATCAAGCCGCCGATATTAACCCAAAATATGCGATAATAACTACTGAAAAAGATTATACTAAATTAGCTCAATTTAAAGCTAACAATATCTGGATTGCTGTAGTGCAAGCTAAATTAAACAATGAAAAACTCATTGACAGCATTAAAGACTTAATCAAATAAAGGAATTTAAACCGTGGATGTAAAATTATTAGAAATTCTAGTTTGCCCAGAATGTAAAGCCAAGTTAGAATATATTAAATCAGCACAAGAACTAATCTGTCATAAATGTAAATTAGCCTATCCAATTGACGATGGCATTCCTGTCATGTTAATTGATCAAGCGAGGAAATTGGAACATGAGTAATTTCACCGTTGTAATCCCAGCCAGAATGAGTTCAACGCGCTTACCGCGTAAAATGTTAATGGACGTAGTTGGGTTACCCTTGATTGTTCGCGTAGCTTTACAAGCACAAAAAAGCCAAGCTAAACGAGTGGTAATAGCTACCGATCACCACGAAATCTATGCGGTGTGTCAGCAACATGGGTTAGATGTAATCATGACCGATGTAGAACACCAATCTGGAACCGATCGAATTGCCGAAGTAGTCCAATTACTTAAATTAGCTGATGATGAAATAATTATTAACGTTCAAGGCGATGAGCCATTAATTGATCCTGAATTAATTAATCATTTAGCAGAATTCATTGTGCGCAAACAAACTGCAATTGCAACTATCGCTCATCCAATTCATAGCTCCGATGAAATTTTTAACCCAAATGTGGTAAAAACTGTGCTTAATAAAGATAATCTAGCACTCTATTTCTCACGTGCACCAATTCCCTATTATCGTGACGGCTACACTAATGCCAAAGATTTTGAAGCACCTAAACAGCTGAATGTACTGCGTCATATTGGAATTTACGCCTATCAAGTAAGCTTTCTAAATATTTATCAGCAACTTCCATCTTGCCCACTCGAGCAAATTGAAGCCCTTGAACAACTGCGCGCACTCTATAACGGCTATAAAATAGCGGTTATGATCACTAATCATGCACCAGCTGCTGGTGTCGATACCTTGGATGATCTAATGCGGGTACGCCAAATCATTCTTGCTGAAGAAAAATAAGTTGATTTTAACTGATGCGTGAACTTTATTATATTGCTCTATTACCTGATGACAAGCTTAGTCAGCTGTGCTTGGAGTATAAACAACAAGCCCAGAATTTATTTCAAGCTCAGGCAGCATTACGTTCTCCAGCGCACATTACCCTGATTCCGCCATTTAATACCGATGAAATAACGCTTAATCAAATTACACTGATTCTAGCTCACCTAGCTACTCAACAGCATGAACTCGAATTACAACTAAAGGGCTGGCAACATTTTGGCGTTCGTACAATTTACCTTGGTTTTGAGGCTTATTTGGCACTTAGTTCACTTAAACGACAATGTAATC
>JAIETT010000270.1 GCA_019744945.1 Burkholderiales bacterium | reverse complement strand
GCAACTCCGCTACCAGCAAAAACACCAACTAAGGTTAAGCCAATTAATAAAAAATCACAAATTAACGATCTTTTAGGTGATGCGGTCAGCACCAACACCGCCTCCATTCGTAAAGGAAAGGCTTTAGGTGGAAATCCCAATGGAACGAGCGACAGCAACAATTTAATCGGTAACTATGCAGACCAAGTAATTAACGCTGTAAGACCATTTGTTCAAGTCCCTGATGATATTAACCCAAAAGCTGTTGCTATCATCAAGGTTGAACTCTATCCCAATTTAAATGTTAAATCAGTTAAATTGATTAAATCCAGCGGTAACGCTATGTATGATCAAAACGTCCAAACCGCCATCATGCGCGTTAAGGTATTTCCAGCACTGCCTGATGGAGCAAATTTTGTTGACTATCGTATTTTAAAATTAACTTTCAAACCACAATAACAAGGAGCCACCCAAGAATGAATAAATCTACTTTCTCAACTCGTAAAAATTTAATTATCTTACTTACTCTTAGTATTGGTTGTGCCTATGCCGATCAAGATATTGTCATTACTGGTGGCAATAGCGCGGGAAACCCTAAACTAGCTATTGTAAATTTCACTAATGAAGATGGTAGCATTAGCAACGAAATAACCAACGATTTTAAAATCACTGGCGAATTTAATGTAAGTAATTATGTAAGCAGCGATGCTGTTGATAGCTCCGCTCAATATACCATTAGTGGTAATGTAGACACCGACCCTGTCAGCGGTCAGATGCAAGTTCAATACCAATTGATGAATAATAGCACCAAAGAAGTATTGTTAAGCCAAACTGCCGCATTTAACCAAAAATCCCAACGTAAAGCCATTCATACTATTGATAATAATGTTTATCAAAAGTTAACAACGACACCAGGAGCATTCACTTCGAAAATAGCACTCTCAGTTCAACAAGGTAGTAAATATTCAGTTGTTATTGCAGATTACGATGGCTATAATCAGAAAACTTTAATTTCAACAAACCACCCAATATCTTCATTAGCGTGGGATAAAAGTGGCCAATATTTGAGCTACGTAACTTATGAAACAGGCAAGCCTGTTGTCTATGTGCAAAATATTGCACAAGGCTCACGCTACATTGTAGCTAATTTTAATGGCTCCAACTCATCGCCTAATTTCACACCCAATTCACAACAACTTACAGTAACTTTAAGTAAAGATTATGGTTCACATATTTATCTAATTAATAATCAACGCTATTCACCATCTAGCGCCGCAAGACCACTCATTAACTTTGGTACTATTGACACGGAAGCAGATATAGGTGGAACCGGCAAAGTTATTTTTACCTCAGATCATGATGGTGGGCCACAAATTTTCATGTCTGATCTAAACGGCTCGACTCCGACAAGAGTAACTAAAGGTCTTGGCAACTATAATACAACCGCACGTTTCTCAAATGACGCCAGTAAAATCACCTTTATTAACCGAAATAGCGGCGTACTCCAAGCCTATGTGTTGGATTTAATCACACAATCAGCATATCCAATTAGCTCAAATGCACATCATGATATCGCCCCAAGCTTTGCGCCAAATGATAAATTAATTCTTTTCTCAAGTGATAACATTGCTTATATCAGTAACATAACAGGAACAACGCAGACTCAATTAAATAATTTAAGCTATACACAAATTATCGATCAACGTTGGGCACGCAATAATTAAATCGTTGAAAAATAACAAATTTTATAGTATAATCTTAACTATAATTTTATATGGAGTAATCATATGTTAAAAAATACACTTTTTGCAATTTTGGCAAGCGCTAGCTTAGTATCTTTTGCTGATGTATCATCTTCTTCACCAATTTCTCAACCGACTACAGATGCTGGCGATAACCAAAAAGGTACGATGGATCCAAATAAAACAGCTGACTCAAAGCAAGTTAATAGCCCAACAGTCAACTCACGTGCAGCAAGTAGTCAACTATTTCCAGAGCAGGATGCACTAACTGGAACTAAAGGTCAAAAATACAATACGACCAAAAAGAAAAAGCCGACCACGCCAAAAGGAAAATCATTTGATAGTAATAAAACTGACAATTCAAACTATGATAATAGTCCAACTGTCAGCTCACTTGCTTACAGTGGATCACAGTTTCCGGAACAAAATAAAGTAACGGGAACAAAAGGTACAAAATATAACTCTAGTAGCGCGAAGAAACAACCAAGTAGCTATGAAGTAAATAAGCCGACAGTTAGCTCATTGGCCTATAGTGGTGCGCAATTTCCGCAACAAAACACCATTACAGGAACCAAACATGTTACCGCTAGTGAAGCAAAATAAAATAAGTTATTTCACAAAATAAGTTTTATAGTGTATAATTACGGGTAAGTGGTTTTAATAACTATTTAAATTTAACCTAGAAAGGGATCTATATATGAAAAAAATATTAGCTTTAGTTATTGCTGGTACAGCATTAGTAGCTTGTTCTTCTAACAAAGCACCTGTTGAAGCACCTGTTGCTTCTGCTCCTGTTGTTGCTCCTGTTGCTTCTGCTCCTGTTGCAACTAGCCATAACAGTGTATACTTTGCATTTAATAAATACGATATCCAAGACCAATATGCTGGTATTGTTAAAGCCAATGGCGCTTATTTAGCAGCTAATGCATCTGCTAAAGTTCAAGTACAAGGTAATACTGATGATATCGGTTCTGTTGAGTACAATTTATCTTTAGGTCAAAAACGTGCTGATGCAGTTAAGAAAGCTTTGATTGCAACTGGTGCTACTAAAGCCCAAGTTGAAGCTACATCAAACGGTAAATTGAAAGCTAAATATGATAATAATTCATCAGAAGCTCGTTCTATGAACCGTCGTTCTGACATTGAATACAAATCAGCTCAACCAGCTGGCTACTCTACTGATAGCAATGGTTTACCAATGGTTGATGGTAGCGTGTACAATGGTACAGTTACTGAAGGTGTTCAATAACCATGAAAAAAAGTTTGTTGGCAATTCTAGGATTGTCAGCAAACCTTTTTCTAATTGGTTGTGCTGATGATCAAGCGCGTCAGCAAATTGCTGACACTAATCAACGCCTGAGTCAAATCCAACAAAATGTTGGAGTTCTAGATAATAAAGTTTCAAATCAAAAAGTTCTTGATTTACTCAATCAAATTAATGACTTACAAACCCAAATAAATCAACTTAATGGACGAGTTGCCAATTTAGAGCAAGGTCAATCAAGTGGTCAAGGTGATGTCGGTCAACAATTGCAATCCTTAGATTTAAGAGTACAGTCTTTGGAGAGTGCGGTTGGTGTAAGTGGTTCAGTTAAACCTTATACTGGAGCCTTAAAATCAAACAATGTGAATGCCCAACAATTGCAAGATGCAATTAAGAAAATTCAGTCAAATGATTTAAACTCTGCAATTACAGAACTAAAACAAGTTATGGCTGGTACAGATAAAGCCAGCGCGGCAAGCGCACGTTATTTCTTATCTGTGGCTTATGTAGCTAATAATCAATATAAAGAAGCAATTACAGAAGCAAATAAATTTGTGACTGCCAATGCAGCCAATAAGAACGCTCCTGATGCTTTACGCGTAATTTATATTTCGCAAACTCAATTAGGCAATGCTAGCGCAGCAAATGCAACTGCAAAACGCTTAATAAAAAGTTATCCAAATAGTGAAGCAGCCAAGAAGGTTGCTAAACAAATTCAATAACTAAATCAACTCAAGTTTTATAACTTGAGTTTTTTTAAAGTGAAATTAATGCAAGTTAATCTACATAGTAATCAAGGAAATCAATTTAGCAGTTACTCAGAAAATAGTGTAACGATCAATCAACTTGAGTACAGCGAAAATATCTTAGTTAGCGCTCAAGAAATTAAACCTTTAGAATTAAATTCAATTGATGACCTTAATCAAGAGGTCTTAAATCAATTAATGGCTATGCAACCAGACATAATTATCTTTGGAACTGGTAATAAAATCAAATACCCACCAACAAAATTACTCTTACAATTACAAAACAAACAAATTGGTTTTGAGGTAATGCCAGTCCCAGCTTTATGTAGAACATTTAATTATCTAATTGGTGAAGGACGCAAGGTTCTTGGGATAATTATATTTAATTAAAATGTTTCGAGATTCTTAAATAGTTGTTGAAATAGCTCGTCATTTAATTGGTTATTTACGCGTAAACCTGTACCCAGGTGAATTTCTTCCACTTTAGTTTTAAGTAACAGTTCAACTACATTTATAGGTTTTACGCCACTACCAGCCAACAATTTAACCCCTCCGCTAGGTTTAATTAATCGTTGCATTGCCGCCAAATTACTTACGCCATTTAATGCGGTGTCAGAACCACCAGATGAAAGCACCCGCTGCAAGCTAGTTCCAGCATAATTCTGAAGCTCCATAAATTCACCCACAACATCATTCGCAACATCGATTGCACGATGAAAGGTTAATCCCAAATGACTAGAATCCAATAAGCCTAAAACCAATTCAAGTTGCCGATAATCAATCGAATTGGCTAAATTTAAAGCGCCAAAGACAATTGCTGAGGCCTTAGTCTTACTGGCTAAATAATCAATTTCAGAATTTACTGTATGCATATCATTTTGATCATAAATAAAGTTTTTCCCATGCGGGCGAACCATTACATTAACTGGAATCATTAATGCCTCACACACCTCACGAGATAGTTCTAGACATGGAGATAATCCACCATCCGTAAATGCATGAATTAACTCAACCCGATGAGCACCAAATTTTTCAGCCAGTAAGGCTTCTTCTAAATTGGTAGCAATTACTTCAACTAACATTAATTAATCCTTACTATCAAATAAAAATTTGGAACTATTGTCCCACATACATTCTAAACTATCCTCTAAACTATGATCACTAGGTAAAACATGTAATCTAGCCAATGTGTTTTGTAATACATAATCTTGGCTAACTTTTAATGGTATTGTCATATCATACTCACCATGGAAAATTAACGTTGGTAATTTTTGTATAAATTCTCGATCAGGATGGATTTTTAAATCTTGAATAAATTCATGATGTAACTCGATAGTTTGATTATAACCAATATGATTAATGGCTAATTTTTGAGTCTGCTCCCAAAGAACAAGGTTCTCTTCTCCAATAATTTGTGGCAATAAACGCTTTATCTCTAAGGCAGGAGCAAATAAAATTAATTTCTGAATGCAACTAAGATTTTCAGCAAGAATCAAACTAATTAACCCACCTAAACTAGATCCAATTAACACACAAGGCTGATTCGCAATAATATTTTCCACAGCCTCAATTACACGTGAAACCTGAAATGTCGAAAAATCACCAAGGTTAAGATCCAGTAGCTGAAGCTCGTATCCAGACTCGGCAAATTTAGTTTTAAAATACTGGGCTTTTTTTGAATTAACCCCTGAGGCAAATCCATGAAGATAGAAGTATTGGATCATTATATCAATTCATAAAATAAAAGGCTCACCGCAGTGTGTCGGCAAGCCTATCTAAAATTATAACCACTAATATGTCAGCCCGACTGACAGCATGCCACCAACAGTACTTTGTGGAACTAATGCCGTTCCAGATGAGGTAACTAAACTTTGAGTAAAGTAATTTCCGGTGTAGAACAATTGTCCACCCAGCTGAAAATTACGATACAGATTAAACTTACTGCCCAAAGTAGTAGTATAGGCATAATTATTATTCGCGGGTAATCCTTGTGTAGTTGGTGCTTGGCTTGCATTATAAACGGCACTTTGATCTAAATAAAAATCAAAAACACTATTCAAACGATATTCTAAACGAGCTCCGCCACCAACACTCCAAAAATAATCCTGAGTTAAGTTAGCCGTAGATGGTGCTGCCGCTAAACTATACGAGGATAAATTAACATTCCGACCAAGCACTGCATATGGCGTAATCATTAATGTATCTTTAAGCAGCGGAAATGCATAGCCAACCTTAGCATTCAAACCACCAAATTGGGCTTGAGATCCTGTGGTAACACCAAGTGTTGGAACAGCAGGATCTGCTACTTGTGAATAATAGGTAAGTAGATAGGCATTAATATCCATCCAAACACCGATATTAAATAACCGTTCAACTTCAACATTAACAAATTGAGTGTTATTCGTGGCATCATTACTTCCATTAGTTAACTGACCTGAAGTTACCCCAAATCCAAAGCTGTATTGGCGATCAAATTGTTGGAATGCAGCGTATGAGCTAGACTCAGAATTAGTTGATGTTGCAGCAAAAACAGAAGTTGCGAGTGAGGTTAAACTTAAAATTAATATTTTCCGCATTACAAAAATCCCTAGTTTTTAGAATTAAATTACTATAAATAAGACCACCGAATTAAACAATTTCACAAGCTGGCACAGTTTTAATCAGCCGGCTTTCTATATTTTTTAATCAGGCTAATTATTAACCACAGAACAACAAATGCAATTACACCACCAATAACAAAATGCTCGCTTTTTTTAACCCAATGAATCAACGAATCAAGATCATGAGCAAAATAATAACCGGCATAAACCCAAATCGGTACACTAATTAATGCTGCGCTACCATCCATCAATAGGAATTTCCAATAAGGAACCTTACGGCTAATTCCAGCAGTAATAAAAATTGGCGCACGCAAACCAGGTAAAAAGCGTGAAACGAATAAAATTCGATTGCCATAGTGATGAACTTTATCCTGCATTTTTTTGTAAATTTTTTCCGTGAAAACTCGGCGAAGTAGCGGCAGAGTTTTAACTCGTGGTCCAACCAATCTACCGAGCATAAACATTGCTCCATCACCAACCAAGACACCTAACAATGAGATAACCAACATAGTATGCACACTTAGCAGATGCGCCGCAAGACCACAAATGACTCCACCAGCAATTAAAGTTATATCCTCAGGTATCGGCAGCCCAAAGCCACATGCAACTAGAACCAAAAATACTGCAATATAACCATATGCAGTAAAAAAGAAGACTAATTCATGTAGAATTTCCATAACTAGCCTTTTATAGTTTGTGCAATTTTTTCAGCACAAGATTGAGCCAGCTGCGCATCTTTAGCCTCAACCATGACCCGAACCAACGGTTCAGTGCCACTAGCCCGAACAATTACACGACCTTTTCCATTAAGCTCTGTTTCAACTTCCCTAATTGCATCTCTCGATGCAGTTTGCCAATCAAATTCTTTATCTGTAAATCTAACATTTATCATAGTTTGTGGATAATCTTGCCAATCAATTACTTCATGTGGTTGTTGATTTAAAATCACAATTCCAGCTAGAACCTGTAGCGCTGAGATGATCCCGTCACCAGTAGTGTGTTTATCTAGACAAAGTAAATGACCAGATGCTTCCCCACCAACTAACCAATTACGTTTTAATAGTTCCTCAACAACATAGCGATCACCAACTTTGGCACGAACAAATTCGTAGCCCTGCTCTTTTAAAGCCAACTCCATCGCCATATTCGTCATAACAGTACCAACTACACCAGGCAACCGATTACCTAATGCTTCATAAGATTTAACAATCAAATAAATTAACTTATCACCATTTAGCAACTCACCATTGCGATCCGCAATAATTACGCGATCACCATCACCATCAAACGCAATGCCAAAATCAGCACTATGCTCTTTAATATTTGCAACTAATTCCTCTGGATGCATCGATCCACAATTTTCATTAATGTTGATACCATCTGGTTTACAGGCTAGCTTAATAACATCAGCACCAAGCTCTTTAAAAACATGTGGCGCAACATCATAAGTTGCTCCATTCGCACAATCAAGAACTATTTTTAAACCTTTTAAGTCTAAGTTGGATGGGAAAGTACTCTTACAAAACTCAATATACCTACCACGAGCATCATTCAAACGAATAACTTTGCCTAATTTATTTGCAACCGTCATTTCTTGCTCAAGAACTTGTTCAATTTCTAGTTCAATGTTATCGGCTAATTTGGTACCGTTCGCCGAAAAAAACTTAATACCATTATCATAATAAGGATTATGCGATGCGCTAATAACCACACCAGCAGACAAGCGCAATGTTTTAGTTAAATATGCAATTGCAGGCGTAGGAATGGGACCTGCCATATAAACATCAACACCTGCATAAGCGAAACCAGCCTCTAGCGATGATTCAAATAAATAACCCGATAACCGCGTATCTTTACCTATAATTACGGATGGCTTCTTGCTGTGTGCTGCCAAAACTTTCCCAGCAGCATAACCTAAACGTAATGCAAAATCTGGAGTTATTGGAAAACAACCAACTTTACCACGAATACCATCAGTGCCAAAATACTTACGCATAAAACAATCTCTTTAAATAGAATTTAATCAAACCTCTGTGTTTACTGCAACCACAGGTACATACGCCATAATATAATCTATATCTTTAACATCAATCGTTTCTTTTTCAAGCAACATTTGTGCCATCATTTCCACCTTAGCTCGATTTTCAGTTAACAATCTAACCGCTAAATTATATTGAGTCTCCAAAATACTCCGGATCGTCTCATCAATTTTTTGCATCGTTGCTTCTGATACATGTTTGGTTGAGGTCACACTGCGCCCTAAGAATACTTCTGCCTCATTTTCACCATAAACTACAGGCCCTAATTCAGTGGTCATACCAAAGCGTGTAACTAACTTACGGGCTAAATCGGTAGCTCGTTCAAAATCATTGCTCGCACCAGTTGTCATTTGATTCATGAAAACTTCTTCGGCAACACGACCACCAAATAAAATTGCAATTTGACTCATCAAATAGTCTTTAGTATATGAATAACGATCTTCTTCTGGAAGTTGCATCGTCACCCCTAAAGCACGACCACGCGGAATAATTGTAACTTTATGAACAGGATCTGTTCCAGGTAATAAGCGAGCAACCACAGCATGCCCCGACTCATGATAAGCCGTGTTACGTTTTTCAGAATCCTTCATGACCATCGAGCGACGTTCAGCACCCATAATTATTTTATCTTTGGCATCTTCAAAATCATGCATATCTACCAATTTTTTATTTCGGCGCGCGGCAAACAGTGCGGCTTCATTAACTAAATTGGCTAAATCAGCACCAGAAAAACCTGGTGTTCCACGTGCAATAATTGAACCCTCAACATCGTTAGCCACAGGAACCTTACGCATATGAACATTCAAAATTTGTTCGCGACCTTTAATGTCTGGCAATGGAACTACAACTTGACGATCAAAACGCCCTGGACGCATTAAAGCAGGATCCAGAACATCTGGGCGATTGGTTGCAGCAATAATAATTACTGTTGTATGTGTCTCAAAACCATCCATTTCAACTAGCATTTGGTTTAAGGTTTGCTCACGTTCATCATTACCACCGCCTAAACCTGCACCACGCTGGCGTCCAACCGCATCAATCTCATCAATAAAAATAATTGCTGGAGCACTTTTTTTAGCTTGCTCAAATAAATCACGCACCCGAGACGCGCCGACACCGACAAACATTTCCACAAAATCTGAACCTGAAATACTAAAAAAAGGTACGCCAGCTTCACCAGCAATCGCTTTAGCCAGTAAAGTTTTACCAGTTCCAGGCGAACCACTTAGGAGTATCCCTTTAGGCATTCTGCCACCTAAGCTTTGGTACTTGGTTGGATCCTTAAGATAATCAACAATCTCCATTACCTCTTGTTTAGATTCTTCACAACCAGCAACATCATTGAAACGAATCAAATTTTCTTTACTATCAATAATCTTAGCTTTACTTTTACCAAATCCAAATACCCCACCAATTCCACCGCCGCCTTTTCCGCCAGCAGCTCCCTTCATGAAGTAAATCCACACCCCAATTAACAGCAACATTGGGAACCAAGACACAAATATATTCATTAATAATGATTCTTCTTTAGGTTTAGCTTGAAAAGAAACTTTATTTTTAATTAAGTCATTCACTAATTCAGGGTCAAATGGAGCAAAGGTAGTAAATTTACTATCGTCTTTACGTACACCATTCACCCATTGGCTTTGCATACTATTGCCTTCAATAACCACATTTTTAACCTGCCCACCTTCAAGGTCAGTGATAAATTGTGAATACGGAATCGTATTTTTAGTGTCTTTAGTGTCATTGAATTTATTAAAAATCATCATTAAACCAAGACCGATTAACAACCAAATTAATAAACTTTTTAGTAAATTTCCATTTCGCATAGATTAATCCATTAAATTATAAGATTTTTGGTAAATTTATTTTAATACTATCATTACCGCGCATAGACCGATGATTATATCACAACTGCTTCTTAAACTTGCAAAGTAAGTAGGTTTCACTGCTCTTGCTCCGCGATGCATCAGGCTTACGAATAAGTACTTGAGTAAATAGAGTCCGTGCCAATTTTACCAAATTATCAAACTCTGAGCCATGGAAAACTTTGATAACGCAGTGCCCATTAGTCTTTAAATAGCCTTTAGCAAAATCAAGTACCAGCTCGACCAAATATGCGCCACGTGCTTGATCAACACCTTTTATACCACTTAAATTTGGTGCCATATCAGAAATAACCAAATCCACCTTACGATGTTCAATGCTAAGGAGCAACTTATCCAAGGTTACTTGCTCCGTAAAATCCCCTTGAATGAAGTTTAAGTTAGCTAACGGCTGCATTTCTAATAAATCGACGCCGACAACACGACCCTTGTCACCGACTTTTTGCAATGAGACTTGTGACCAACTACCAGGTGCGCAACCCAAATCAACCACGGTCAACACATTGTGAAAAACGTTCTCTTGCTCATCAATTTCAAGTAGCTTGTATGCCGCGCGTGAACGATAACCTACTTTTTGCGCTTGATTTACATAAATATCATTAACATGTTGATGAACCCAAGCTTTAATGCTCTTATTTTTTTTTATTTTGACAACTTTATCAGTCATGAACACGGCCTCGCCAAAACAATCGACTCACGCAAAAAGCTACACTATACCAACCAATGATTATGAAATCGCTAAACTTTACCATACCCCATAAATCAGGCAAATGAAGAACTTCAAATAAATGCGGAATCCCTGAAATATTATTGCACAATAGCACAAACAAGATAAATGCGTAAGCCGCTAAATCTACCAGCCAATGACTCCTTAAACCAATGAAATTAAGCAAAATCGGCAGTCCTAACATTAGCAATAACCCGAACATATAATACAAATCAAAAAACTTATACAAAACTAAGCCCACACTAATTGCTAAAACCATAAACATGAATAAAAACACTCGAGCAGCCCATAAATTCTCTAAATCCTCTTTGGTTTTATTATAATATGGTGTATAAAAGCCCCGAATTGCAATAATCGTAATAAATGAAATCATTTCAGAAATAGACTTATAAAATAGCAATGCGATAATAAATAAAGACACAAAGGCATACGGCAAAGCATGTTTTACCATAACTAAACCCGCACTACTAAAATCAAAAACACTTTGTGAACTATCTAATGAAGTTACTTGATTGTTGTTATCCAACTGCAACGGAATAATTCCGCGTTGCTGAGATGGTGTATCTGA
Organism: Burkholderiales bacterium; assembly: GCA_019744945.1. Classification (GTDB taxonomy): domain Bacteria; phylum Pseudomonadota; class Gammaproteobacteria; order Burkholderiales; family UBA11063; genus Aquella. The sequence continues at coordinate 642 of JAIETT010000270.1, read as the reverse complement.
GCTAATCGCTTTAACAATGTAACCAACTGAACCATCTTCTAAACGAGTCTGTTGCGTAATGATTTTTTGTCCATCTAATTGGGGCTGTGTATTTGGCGTTGCTAAAGCAAAAACGCCGAGCAAAATCATCGAGGATAGAATTAATAACTGCCAAAAACGCCCAGCTGAGCTTTTAAATGAATTAGTTTGCGAAGATTGTTTAAATTTCACAAAATGCAGTGGATTCAATAAAATAAACACACCACTTGCCAATAACAATATCCACAAATCACTCTTAATACTCAAGAGACTCAGCTCGGTAAATTTATTAGCCGCGAATTGATTACTCAGTGCAACTGTATGCAAATTATTGATAAAATTATTTGCCCCAAAGGCTTGATAGCTAAGTACCAATACAACTAGCACCATAACTGTTGTAACTATCGTAACCATAATTTGATTATAAACTACACTAATCACTCCGCCGACTAATAAACAAATCGCAATTAACCCCATCATGGATAGAGTACTGTTTGCGAATTCCCAACCTAGTAAGCTTTTCAATAACGTAACCATAATAGCAATAGCAACACCAGATGCTAAAAGCATAAATAGTGCATAACAACCGAAAATAAACCGCGAATTATATGAACTTACTTTTGC
>JAIETT010000010.1 GCA_019744945.1 Burkholderiales bacterium | reverse complement strand
GGCAGTGCACGTTTACAAGAAGAATATGGATTGGATTTATTAGCCAAGCTGCCGCTTAATTTGGCGATTTGTCAACACAGTGATTTAGGGCGCCCAATTGCAAGCTTGAGTGACAATAAAATTGCCGATATTTATACTCAATTAGCCGAAAAGGTTTTAATTCAGCTCGCCACATTAGGCAAAGATTATTCGAGTTTGATTCCGCCAGTTCAAGCTATTAAATAAAGCTAGCGAACTATAGCCACGGATCATACGTGGCTAAACCACTGACTATCCGTTTTGGCGCAAGCCATAGACGTTCATAGCGTTGGGTAATCGTTGCAACACCAAGAAAATGTTGATTGGCATAAATTTTAACTTCTTGTTCGAGCAATACCCCCTCGGGTAATTCGTTTAAATGCACCGGATTACCAAATTTAATTGCCAGATATTGTTCAGGCGAAACAGTATAATCGGCTAACTGCTCACATAAAATAGCAGGAGATAATAGACGTAATTCAGACAAATCGGCTATTTGTTCTAAATCTTCTAAACTACAGGCATCCGCCAACAAAAATTGATTGGTTTGCGTACGGCGCAAAGCAATCAATGATGCGCCACAGCCCAATAGATTGCCAATATCTTCGGCTAAGGTACGAATATAGGTTCCTTTACTGACTTTAGCGCGAAAAGTAATTTGCTGCAATTCAGCGTTATAGCTAATTAATTCTAATTGATGAATTACCACTTGCCGCACTTTACGTTCAATTTCAATGCCCTCACGTGCATATTCATACAACGGACGACCATTATGTTTCAACGCCGAATACATCGGTGGAATTTGACTAATTGCACCCGTAAAGCGCAGTAATGCAGCCTGAATTTTAGTTAAATCGGTATCTACGGGATTAGATGCAACTAATTTTCCCTCGCTGTCCCCACTATCGGTAACGATACCTAGTTGAGCCGTAGCAAGATATTCTTTATCACCATCAAGTAAATAATTGGCAAATTTTGTCGCCTCACCCAAACAAACAGGTAATAAGCCAGTGGCTAATGGATCCAACGTGCCTGTATGCCCAACTTTTTCGGCATTTAAAATCCATTTAACCCGTTGAATAGCGCGATTACTAGACAAACCCAATGGCTTATCGAGCAGCAGCAATCCGTTAATTTGATTGCGGATTTTCTTCATCATCACTTTCGTCACTAAAATCATCGGCAACTTTATTAATCAAGCTCAAAATGTGCGAACCACGTTCCAAAGACTCATCAAAAATAAACTTCAATTGCGGCACGGTATAGGTGGTTAAACCTTTCGATAATTCCGAGCGAATAAAACCCTTAGCACTTTCGAGCGCCTTAGCAATGCTAGCTTTATGCTCATTTTGCATTACCGAATAATAAATTTTGGCTAAAGAATAATCATTGGGAATTTGCACATCATTAACCGTAACCCAATTAATTCGTGGATCTTTAACTTTTGTGCGCAAAATTGCCATAATATCGCGTTGAATTTGATCGGCCATCCGGGTGGCGCGATTACTTGCTTTTTTCATAGATTTAAACTTTATAAATAGCAAAATTTACCAGCTAAAAAACTGGTAAATTCTTAATCTATATTCAAATTAATTGTTCTAACTAGACAGAACTGCACAATTAATCTTGCTATTACCATGAGTATAAATACTCACTAACTAAGCACCAAAACTTGCAAACCATCATCGCTAAAACTCAATTAATTCAAATATAATTGATAACACCCTAAATTATTCAGATTTAGCTTAATTTAGGGCGCTTAATTACAGACTACGTTGAATTTCTGAAATTTCAAAAGCCTCAACGATATCGCCTTCTTTAATGTCATGGAAATCTTTAATTGATAATCCACATTCATAACCAGTCTTGACTTCCTTAACATCATCTTTGAAACGACGTAAGCCACTTAATTCACCAGTATGAATTACCATGCTATCACGAATAATCCGAATCCGCGAACTACGGCGCATAATACCATCCAATACCATACAACCCGCAATTACCGATTTGTTAATCGTAAACACTTGGCGAATTTGAACATTACCTAAAATTACTTCACGTTTCTCAGGTGATAATAACCCAGTTAATGCCGCTTTAATATCATCAATGATTTCATAAATAATATTGTAATAACGAATTTCAATATTGTTACTCTCAGCTTGTTTCTTGGCATTATTGTCAGCACGTGTATTAAAGCCAATCACTACCGCATTTGATGCAATTGCCAAATTAATATCCGATTCATTAATCCCGCCCACCGCAGCATGTACCACTTGAACTTGAACTTCTTCATTCGATAAACGTTGTAATGAATGTGTCAATGCTTCATAGGAACCTTGCACATCTGATTTAATGATGATATTCAAGTTTTTAACTTCCACACCACCGCTTGCCGCAAATAGAGTATCTAATTTAGCCGCTTGTTGACGTAATAAACGCGCTTGTTTAGACTTCTCTTCACGGAAAGTTGCAATTTGTCGAGCTTTACGTTCATCCATAACCACGATCAAATCATCACCGGCACTCGGTACATCGGCTAAACCCAAAATTTCGACAGGAATTGATGGTCCAGCCGAGACAATCGATTTACCATGCTCATCAATCATTGCACGGACTTTACCATAGCTAGTTCCAGCCAAAACGATATCGCCTTTACGCAGTGTTCCAGATTGAACTAAAACAGTTACCACCGAGCCACGACCTTTATCAACCTTAGATTCAATTACGACGGCTTGAGCTGGCGCATCAATTTGAGCTTTCAACTCTAAAACTTCGGCTTGCAATAAGACGGCTTGCAACAATTCATCAATCCCCATCCCAGTTTTAGCTGACACAGGTACGCACATAACCTCACCACCAAAATCTTCCACCACGACATCATGAATCGTTAATTCTTGTTTTAACTTCTCAGGATTAGCACCTTGCTTATCCATTTTATTCATGGCAATGACAATTGGCACACCTGCAGATTTAGAATGGTTAATCGCTTCAATAGTTTGTGGCATAATTCCATCATCGGCAGCCACCACCAAAATCACGATATCGGTTAACTGAGCACCACGTGCACGTAACGCGGTAAAGGCTTCATGTCCTGGCGTATCCAAGAATGTCACCATACCATTTTCGGTTTTAACGTGATAAGCACCAATATGTTGAGTAATTCCACCGGCTTCACCAGCCGCTACTTTAGCCTTACGAATATAATCCAATAATGAAGTTTTACCATGATCGACGTGTCCCATTACGGTCACAACTGGTGCACGGTTAATTAATTCACTCGAATTATGTTCAACTACATCATCCAAGAAGCTCTCAGGATCATTAGCTTGCGCTGCAATTGCCGTATGACCTAATTCTTCAACAACTAACATACCCGTGTCTTGATCAATTGATTGATTAATCGTTACCATCATACCCATTTTCATTAATTTCTTAACTACTTCAGAGGCTTTAACTGACATCTTATGTGCTAAATCCGCAACGGTAATTGCTTCTGGTACCGAAATTTCTAAAACCTGAACTTTAACTGGTTTTTGGAATTCCTGAACTTTTGGCTGTTGTTTATTTTGTACCTTATGACGATGATCAGGTTTTTTATGATGCGGACGATGTTGTTGATGATATGGCGCAGCAGGTTTAGCCACAGGAGTTTCAGATACCGCAACTACTTCCACGCTTTCAATTACCGCTTCAACATCGGCGAATTCACCATCTAAAACACCATCTTCTAAACTAGAGTCCGAAACACCAATTACTTTCATCTTATGCGATTTTTTAACTGGCTTCGCGGTTTGTGGTTTAGCTGGAGCATTATCAAAGGTTTTTTTAGCCACAACTGGCGCGACTTGATGAGCGACAAATGTTTCAGTGTTTTCAACTTTAGTTTCTGGCGCAGCATGATAAATCCGTGCAGCAGGAGCTGGCGTAGGCGCCACTGGAGCTTCTAGCTTAACTTCTTCCACATATGGTGCAGGATGCTCAGGTTGTTCACTTGTTTGTTCAACATTTACTGACACAGGCGCAGGCGCAACTAAACTATCATCATCATTGATAGTTTTTTGAAATACTTTTTTACGTTTAATTTCAACAATCGTACCACTCGAACTAGACTCGCTTAATTCAGAGTGCACTGCTTCATCATCTTTTTTCTTACCTAAAGATAATTTTCTTGGTTTTTCTTGGCTTGCACCACTTAAAAAGTCTGAAAATTTAGCTTTTTCCGCAGATGACAATTCGTCATTAATGGTTTTAATTATTCCAGCCCGATTTAATTTAGTTAATAGCTCATTTTGCGAGATATTTAATTCTAGAGCAAATTCTTTTATAGTCATACTTATTCCTTACTCTTGAAAATATCCGCATACTTCACGAGCTTTTAAAATCAATTTATTGGCAGTTTCCGAATCAATGCTAATCATATCCATTAATTCATCACCAGATAAATCGGCAAAATCATCGATTGAGGTGATATTATTTTCCACTAATTGGAGCAATACATCACGTGAGAATTTAACCACATTGGCTAATCCTTCGGCTAACACATCCATTTTATCTTTAAACAAAATGGTTTTAGATAAGAGTTTATTTCGAGCACGCTCTTGTAACTCTTTAGCCACATCAGCATCAAAATCTTGAATTACCAATAATTCCGATACATTTACATAAGCTACTTCTTCTAATGAAGTAAAGCCGTTGTCGATTAATAATTCTGAAATATCATCATCAACATCCAAAGCATCATTAAACATGGCAATTAAATCTGCTCGTTCATGTTGTTTTTTATCTTTAGCTTCAGTTTTACCGAAGATATTAATCGTGCAATTAATAAGTTTACTTGCCAAACGCACATTAATCCCATCAGGACCAATTGCTGAACCTAATTTATCATCATCAACAATTACATCAATTGAACGTTTTTCTTCATCAACTACTAAACTTGAAATTTCAGCTGGAGCTAAAGCATTTAACGCAAATTGAGCTAAATCATCACTATACTCAATCACATCAACTTTTTCACCAAATAATTCTTTGGTTACACTTTCAATCCGTTGATTTCTAAAGCCAATTACCGCACCTTTAGCATCAATCCGTTGATCATGGCTAATTACCGCAACTTTAGAACGATTTCCTGCATCACGAGCAATTGATTTAATTTCAATTCGTGCATTCGCAATTTCAGGCACATTATTTTCAAGTAATTTAGCCAAAAACCCTGTGCTCGCCCGTGAAATGCTTAAACGTCCATTTTTAATTATTGGCTCAGCTTTGTCAAAAAAGCCTTTAATTACATCACCAGGTTTTAAAACTTCTTTGCTAATCAAATCTGGCTTCATGATAATCGCTTCAACTTTACCGCAATCCACAATTACGTTACCGCGTTCAATTTTACGAATTTTACCAATAATAATTCCGTTATTCCGCGACAAATATTCGGTTAAAACTTGCTCACGTTCGGCATCTTTAATCCGTTGTGCGATAATATTGCGCGCGGCTTGTGCCGAAACCCGACCAAGTTCTTGATTCTCAAGTTCTTCTTCAACCACATCACCAATTTTTAAATCACGACCGTAACGATCAGCATCTGCCGCCACATCTGATTCAGAAAGCTCTTTATCATCATCATAAAAATCAATGTCTGAAACAACGCTCCATTTACGAATGGTTTTATATTTACCAGTTGCACGATCAATTTGAACGTCGATTTCTGGAAATTCACCCTCAAAGCTGCGTTTAGTTGCAAAAGCCAAGGCTTTTTCTAAACTATCAAACACCACTTCTTTATCTAAATTTTTTTCTTTTGCTAGCACATCTACCAGCATTAACACTTCTTTACTCATTGCCTACCTCTCAAAATTATTTCTTTTTAGGGTCAAAAATTAAACGTCCACGACTAATAACATCATATTCGACACTAAATAATTGTTTATTCTCCAGTTCAAGCGTAATTTTTTCACCATCAACCGCCTGAATGACTCCTTGAAATACTTTTTGTTCATCAAATAATTCGCGGGTTTTAATCTTAGCCGTACGTCCAATAAAGCGCACGTAGTCTTGAAGTTTTTTAAGTGGTCGCTCTAAACCAGGTGAAGAAATTTCCAAGCGATTATAATCAACTTCTTCAACCAAGAAAACGCGACTCAAATGATTGGAAACGCTCACGCAGTCCTCAACCGTTACGCCACCCTCTTTGTCAATAAAAACGCGAATAATTTTAGCTGGGGTAATTTCAACATCCACCAGCTCGAACCCCAACCCGGGTACTGTTTGTTCTAAAATTGTTTGTAAATTCATTTTCAACCTAACAAAAAAGTGAGCCCAAAATGGCTCACTAGTTTATTTATACTTTATATATTAACTGAATTATACCACGATTAACTAATACATAGCAAGCAAAACCACAAAGATTATTCCATGTTATAATTCGGTTCTCATTTTAACGAATTAAAACCTAGACCAACTATGAATAATTTCAACAAACTAATTGACTACATCAACATTTTACACGGTAAAATTAATCTGCTTTTAAGCGATGGGGAAAATCTTACCGTTTTAGCGAGTATTCTTGGCATAATTATCGTCGCATGGCTAATTACGCGACGAATCCGTAAGCACTTCTTACAACAAAATTTTCCACTTTCGTTATTTAGTAACATAATTGCGCCTAGTATTGTCTATGCCTCTTTAAGTATTATTAATTTAGCTTATTTAATTAAACACTCCAGTAGTAATTATCTAATTTCTTTCTTTAGCTGGTTAGCGCTAGCAATGCTGTGTATTCGTGCGATTAACGGTATTTTAAACTACCTTTTTGCCAGTAAATCCTATATCCAAAGTCTGACTAAAGTTATCCAACTTAGCCTCTGGCTCTGCGCTTTAGTGATTATTACCGATAGCAATAATGACATTATTGTACTTTTAGACAGCATCACTTTTCACTTAAGTAAAACCAATGAAATTTCAATATGGGATATTTTACATGCTATTGCGACAATAATTATTGCTATAGTAATAGCTATGCTCACCAATCAATTTATCGAACGTAAAATCAGCAACGTTCAAAACATAGATAATAATTTACAACAAATATTTATACGCTTAAGTAAAATTTTAATTTTCATTGTTGGCTTACTAATAACACTACCAATGGTGGGAATTGATATTACTGCCCTCTCGGTATTAGGCGGCGCAATTGGGGTTGGGATTGGATTTGGTTTACAAAAAATTGCCAGTAACTTTCTGAGTGGTTTTATTATTCTTTTTGACCGCTCAATTAAAGTTGGTGATCGGTTGATTATTGACAACAATGCAGGACTAGTTGAAAAAATCACCATGCGCTATGTCGTTATGGAGCGTTTTGATGGCACAGAAGTTCTGATTCCGAATGAGATGTTTATTACCAATAGCATTCAAAATCAATCCTATTCAAACACCAGTCTGCGCGCTGAAATTAGCTGTAATATTGGGAGTAATAACGATATTTTGCAGGCAATTGAGCTAATTACACAGATAATTAAAAATGAACCTAACACCTTAAATGATAAAGTTAGTGTCAATATTACACGTTTAATTGATGGTGGGGTAGAGGTGAAGGGCTATTTCTGGGTGGAAAATCCAAGCTTAATTAATGGCGTCAGCAATAGCATTTATGTAAAAATTTTAGAACTCTTCAAACAACAAGCGATAACACTCCCTGCAACCAGTCAAAGAATTGAGCTAATTAAAAATGGTTAAATTGCCAAAAATTCGCCCACAATTTAGGGCTAATCTTACGGCACAAGGAATTACATTTATTTTAAATATAACGCTATTTGTGCTCACTAACAATTACTTTTTCATCTGGACCGAATTAGCCTGCTTCTGCTTTTTTGGTGCCTATATCGCCAAAAGTCCAACTTTTTTTGACCGCAATATCTTTAATCACTTTATTAGCGTGATGACATATTACTTAATTTCACTCTTGATCGGCTCTAATACCGCATTATACCTCTGTCTAATTTTCAGTTTTACCTATGTTTATTTTATCTTAAGAAATAATGGGTACCATAAGAGCTTGAATCTATACATGTATGTTCAAGCACTGCTAATCGGCACTACTTTTACCAGCTATCCATTTCATTACAAAATTTTAGCGACCATTGTTGCCTATCTTGAGGCGCAGCTAATTCTTAATTTGGCATTTAAATTTTCTAGTGTTTGGGCAACTCATGAAGCAGAATTACGCTATCACCACGTGTTTAAAATTTCAGCAATTCGCTGGCTAGATTTTCAACGCCCAGAAGTACGTTTGGCACTCCGTGGTGCATTTACCGCGGCAATTTTATACGCACTGTGCTCATCTTTTCATGATATGAAACCCAATTGGGCGGTAGTAGCTGCGCTTTCCTGCCTCCAGCGTGATGATTATACCGCTAGTTTACGCGCAATTAAAGGCGTTGGGATTGGTTCTTTACTGGGTTGGCCACTCGCGGCTGGTCTAATTTATATTCTAGCCGATCATATCAATATTAGTACAGCTCTAATCTGGATTTTCATGCTAAGCGCCATGGTATGTTCATTCGAATTATTTCTACGTCCGCGGTTATGGTTACAAATTCTAAATAGCGTTCTAGTTTTAATATCCGTAATTTGCGTCGGTGTTTCACTCCAAATTAAAGGCTTAGCTTATTTAGATTTAAAAGTCTTAAATTCATTAATCGGAATAGTGGTTGCAATGCTAATATTATGGACTTGGCAAAAGACGAATAAGTACTTTGCTAATGTGAAAACGCACTAGATTTTTATTAAAATAGATTTGTGGCTAACTGCTTATCAAGATGGCGAAATAATTGAATTTAAAACCGCAACCAATTTCGCCAACCATCCTCAATAAACTAGTATGTTAAACCAATGGTAGCCATTGTTCCAATCTGATTTTGTTGATACAATTGATATTGTTGTGCAGATGTTGGTGAACCAGTTAACGCATTATAAGTATAAAATGCTTGCAGACCTAGTTGTAATTCATCCCAAACATTAAATTTAGCCCCGAGAGTCGAGGTTAATTGATAATTTGATGCCGAAGTATAGGTCGAAGTTGGTTGCGATTGGTCAGAATTATATAAGACATTTTGATCAAAATAGACATCAAAAACTTTGTTAATCCGATATTCTACGCGTCCACCAAGACCACCAGTTAAGAAATAATCCTGAGTTACATTGGCAGTTAAATTATTTACCCCGCCTGAATTGGATAAATTATTATTCAGTGAATTCGAGGTTAAATTAGTATTTCTACCAACTAAAGCATACGGTGTAACTAAAAGCGTATCCGCTATTACTGGAAATGCATAACCAACTTTAACGTTTAGATCACCAATTGCAGGATCTTGCCCTAACGGTCCAGTTGTCGCATTGGGGTTGGTTGAGTTATAATTACTATAACCTATCATCATTGATCCATCAAAACGAACCCACAAACCCATATCAAATAAGCGCTCAATCCCAAAGCCCACAAACGTAGTTCCATAATTAGTATTTTGTGCATACGCATTGGTTAAATTACCGTAATTAGTCCCAATACCGATATAATATTGATTATCAAATTCTTGGAAAGCATGATTTTCAGGCAAGACTACACTACTTTCAGCTGGAGAAACCGCCACAGCCAAACTTGAACTAAGAACTAAACTTAAACTTACTATTAATTTACGCATATGCTATCCATAGAATATTTTATAATTTGAGGTTAAATTATAGTTGTCCCAAAACTTAACCTCGGTTTAAAGGTTGTTACTTACGTGTCGAAATATAATGTTGAATAAGTGCTGTCGTTGATGAATCATGATTTGAAATCGCACCACCTTCAATATCGGCAAGTACTTTTTTAGCCAGTTGTTTACCCAGCTCAACACCCCATTGATCAAAGCTATTAATCTCCCACATGACACCTTGGACAAACACCTTATGTTCATATAAAGCAATTAACATACCTAAATAGCGTGGGCTAATTTCTGGTAAGACTAACATATTGCTTGGACGATTACCCGCAAATACCTTATGCTTAGCTATTTCACTGGCTTTAGCCATATCCATTCCTTGAGCTAATAACTCAGCCTCAGCCGTTGCATAGGTTTTGCCAGTCATAAAGGCTTCAGCTTGAGCTAGTGCATTAGACCACAAAATATCATTATGTTCTTGATTACTAAATTTATCTGATGCCGCAATAATAATGTCCATCGGCACCACTTGCGTACCTTGATGTAATAATTGGTAATAGGCATGTTGACCATTAATGCCACTATCGCCCCAAACAATTGGACAAGTTGCATAATTTACTGAATCACCATTTGTCTTTACCGATTTACCATTGCTTTCCATCTCTAATTGTTGAATATAGGCTGGAAAACGTGTTAAACGCGTGTTGTATGGTGAAATAACTAAACTACGATAATCAAAAAAATCAACATACCAATAACCAATTAAGCCAAGAATCATAGGTAAATTTTGGCGTAAATCGGTAGTTTCGCTAAAATGTTTATCCATTGCATTTGCACCAGCTAAAAACTCAGCAAAATTCTCCCAGCCAATATACAAAGCAATACTCAAGCCAATCGCTGACCATGAACTATAACGTCCGCCGACGAAATCCCAAAATTCAAACATATTTTCAGCAGCAATACCAAATTCAGCAACCGCTTTAGCATTGGTAGAAAGTGCAATAAAATGCTTGGCAATTGCTGCGGTATTATTATTGGTTTGGGCTAAAAACCAGTTACGCGAACTATGTGCATTCGTCATGGTTTCTTGAGTAGTAAAAGTTTTTGAAGCCACAACAAATAACGTGGTTTCAGGATCAATATCGGCAATGATATCATTAAACATATAGCCATCAACACTAGAAATGAAATGAATATTAATTCCAGCTTGACGATAGGGTTTAAGCGCTTGACAAATTAACACTGGTCCTAAATCAGAACCACCAATTCCAATATTAACAATTGTGGTAATTTTTTTACCCGTATAACCTAAATGTTCACCAGTATGAATTTTACGGCAAAATTCCGCCATTTGAATTTTTACGGCGTGAATGTCATCCATTACATTATGTCCATCCAGCAACAAACTGGTCTTATCACTGCGTAACGCGGTGTGTAATACAGCACGTCCTTCAGTATTATTAATTTTCTCAGCATTAAACATCGCTTGAATTTTAGCTTGAATGCCCTGTGCTTTAGCCGCATTCAACAATAAATCCAGCGTTTCTTCAGTGAGTTTATTCTTAGAAAAGTCAAAGATTAATCCATCAGTTTCTAAACTTAATTTTTCAGCCCGTTTAGAGTCAGCATTAAACATTTCTTGTAAGCTAATTTTTGCAATTTGCTGCTGATGCGTACGCAATTGATCGAATAATTCTTGTTGCATTACCATACTCCTATGAATGGTTTAATTGTACAATTGATTCAGTGCTGGAATAGCTTGTTTAGACTGAGCACTTTCGCCAAGATTATGAACTTTAATAAAATAATCAAAAAACTGTGGATCACTCGCTCTTAAATTAGCCAACTCGGTGCGTTGTGTTACATCTGCTTGAGCTTTGATTTGCTGCGCGGCAAGATAACTACTCTCGGGACTCAGCAAATTACTACTATTTAATTTCCCATGCGGCAAAATTGTTGCTGCTACAATCGGATTTAAACTCACAATCTGAAGATTAATAATTTTAATGCCTAAATTAGTTAACGACCAATTCTTAAGCTGCTCAACATTACCATGAAAATCTAAATTACTCTTTGAGTTCACGGCCAGCGTACTTAATTTAGTCAACACCGCTTGCGCTAATTCACTGTCAAAAACTTTTACTGAATTTTTATTAAGATACTGTAAATAGCTTTCGGCTTGGGTTACTTGCCAATTAACCACTACTTTGCTAGTGAATGCCTGCCCAGATTCAACGGATAAAGCTTGATTCATCGCAACATACGAACTGCGCTGATTAGTATAAACATAGCTCAATTCGCCATAAAAAGGAACTTTCCAATGTAAACCAGGTGGATAGCTTTGAATAGGTTTATTATCAGAAAAACTAACCATGCCTAGTTCACGTTGATCAACACTAAAAAAGCCACTGAATAAAAAACCAATGAGAATTAAGCCAAGGATTAAGCTATTGCGCATAATTTAGCTCCCTTACTGTATTGCGTTGACGATTTACACTTCGATCAACAGCACGAATATCGCTACGCAAATCAGCACCAATTGAGCTTAAATTTTGCGTAGGATTTTGTACTAAGCGCATAAACTGTTCCTGGGTTAATTTTAATAACGGGTATGACTCCGCCGCTGATTCTGCAGGTATGCCACTTAGCATTTTATAATAAATTAATTCAACAATCGCGGATTTATTGGCACGATATTGCGGAAGTAACTGTTTATATTCCAGCATCATCGATTCAGTTTTAGCTTGACTAGTTTGTTGATAACTTAAGGCTTGTTGCATGAGTTTGACGCTT
>JAIETT010000146.1 GCA_019744945.1 Burkholderiales bacterium | reverse complement strand
CCCAACGTTTACTACCATTTAAGGTAAGTGCCATAATATCTTTAGCTAAATATACCGTGGTTGTTACAATATCATAGATTGGTGCAAGATCGACTATACTATTAGTATCTTTATAAATCAAGCCATAATTTTTTAAATGAGCATCACCATTCCGCAATAAAACATTCACAACCAATGATTTAAAGTAATCCAATAACGCCGATTTTAGGTTAACGGTACTGTCACCAACCAAATTATTCTTGATGCTTTTTGCGATTTGCTCATAACTACTGTCATATTTTTCATTAGTACGCCTGGCTTGCAATACGCAAAAATCTTCAAAACCATAGTAAATATCATCAATCAGATCAAAGCGCTTAATTATCAAAAATTTACCATTATTCGTCAGCTCAATTTCAGGAACTCTTAGACCAGCTTTTTTAGCAACCAACATACAAAAATATTCATTAGTCGCTAACTCTGGATAACCATTCTCACTCCAGGATTTGATAATATGAGTGGTATCCTTGTAAGTCAATCGAGCTAGCTCACTCAATTTTTGGTTACTCTTATCGCTCGTGTCAAGCACCATAATTTTGGGCTGCACACCTGCAATTCCAGAATTAGCTCCATACTTAATTAACAACGACTCTAATAATTCCTCAGTACCAGCATAGGTCTTAAACTGCGCTAAATTTAAGCCAATCTCATCAATAACCGAATTATTATCTGGCTCAGTTGTAAAAGTGACCCGCCCAATTTGATTTTTGCCAACTATTTTTAATAAATCCAGATCAGAAAAATTTCTAATCTGCTTGCGATAAATAGTTTTTAATTTTTCAAGCAAAACGCCTTCTGGCAAATTCATTTCAAAAATAGGATGTAAGCCATGCCAAAAATCATATTGTTCATTGGTCACAGGCATTGTCAACGATACCGCTTCATTAGGTAATGCCGTGGCAGCATAATTAAAAATAAATTTACTTGAGGTTTGTGTTGATTGGAAAAGCTCACCAACTTGATTGCTCGCGATAAAAACATTAACCATGATTATCTTTTTCCGCTAAAAGCTGCTGGAGGGTGGGACGGCTAGATTTCTTTTGAATAGCAACCTCCAAACCCAAAAGCTCACCAAGAGCAATTATCTTGTTGATACCAATTTCATTTATCGAACCATTTTCAATAAGTGATAATGTAGTACGACCAATACCAGCCTCACGCGCTAATTCACCTTGAGTTAGCTTGCGCTTTTTTCTGGCTGTGGCTATTAAATGTCCGATTTCGACTAAGTTCATCTTATTTCTGCACTGTATATTAAACATCTTGCCATTGTAACATAGTTCTGTTTAACATACAATACATTTTATATTTATACACTGCGGTGCTAGTTATTTATAGATTATTCTTGATTTGGCGCCAAAAGATTTACAATCAATCTAATTAGCAGATTTTTCTGTTGCGGATCTGACTCAGCGATCAACAAGGCTAATGAAGTAAGTCCGATATTATCAATCTTTAGCGGTAATTTATTCAACTGAATGTAGAGTAAAAACAAAAAACTGCCGATGCGCTTATTACCATCGCTAAACGGATGATCTTTAATCACCATATAAAACAAGTTCGCCGCTTTTTCCTCGACACTACGATAAAGCTCTTCACCAAACATAGTTTGATCCAAATTAGATAAAATTGATTGTAACTGATCATTACGCTCATTACCGAATAACGGTGTGGCTTCACCTATCGCCAACAAACTGGCTTTAAACTCGCCAATCGCCTGTAGTGCGCTTTCAGGAGTTAACCTAATGCTACTTTTATGCATATTCTCTGGAATTAATAAGCGATCTTCATCATACTGCAATAATGATGTCCACGTCGTAGCATATTCATTAATCAAATTAATCACGCTCTGCCCTTGGCTGGTAATTAATTGATTATTAGCTAAAGTTTTATTGAGTAAATCAAGTAAATTTTGATATTCTGCATGAGTTTTATTGATCAAATTATTATTTAGCGCATAGCCTTTGAGGAGGTAATCTTTTAAAACTGAGTTAGCCCATTTTCTAAACTCTACACCACGCTTGGATTTTACCCGATAACCAACCGAAATAATGACATCCAAGCTATAAAACGCTACTGGTTTATCTGAATTTGCAATATGCAAAAAATGCATATTGCTTTTTTCCTCTAGTTCATCTTTAAACACATTTTTTATATGCCTTGAAATAACCGACTGATCTCTTTCAAAAAGATATTCAATCTGCTTTTGAGATAACCAAACGGTGTCCTGTTCAAGCTTTACATCAACGGCTACGTTACCGTCACTGGAATTAAATAAAACTAATTCTTTGTTATTCATGTGATTAACCTCAAATATATTTCAACTGTCCTAAATTTATCTTATTCTGCATCATTGCTCGCTCAAGAAATTATTTTCCATACTTTGGATTAGTAAATCTAAATCAGTTACTGGATTAATTGAACCAGTTAACTGTAACTCTATGCGTAATTTCGCAGCATTAATTTTCGCGGTCTCAATTTTTTGCAATAGCTCAGCAAAATAGTCTTTAATCTTACTTTTATCGTAGTCAGTAATATATCGCTTTAATAGCTTAACACATTCATCTGCTGGAGATTTATTTGCTTTGCGCACAATCGGTGCTGTATGATATGCAAAATGCGACAATAACCAAAACTCAAAGCAAGGGTTAGACTCAATCACTTTAAATTCGTGTGCATCTGCCAGTTGTCGAGCACTATTCAATGAGGTATGTTCATCAATATCCCAGACACAAAAAACCAATTCAAAAGGCTCCATCTTCTCTTTTTTGCGTGATGTGATTCTTTTTATTGCATCTTCTACCACTGAAATCGGTGCAGAACCCGTAGCTGAGGATTCAACAATACAAGTGGTATGCAAACGCAAATGTTTTGCCATTAACTTGAGATAGTCGCAGCCTGATTTTTCATCTTCACAGACCACTAAAACTAACTTATTTTGCTGCCTTAGATTGGACTTACGATTTTTAATATTACCTGATGGTTTGGGATTTCGTGCCATGGCTGACTAATTCGTAAAGATTGGAATAGCACCATAGCGCCCTGCTAGATATGCTTTTTCCAGATTATCTGTTTTGCGTGGGCTAAATTCTTGCGCTGAATACAATATAGTTGACTGCTCTTTACTCTTATCGCAAAACCAGATTTGATCACGACGTAAGAAATCCGTTGTCATAATCGAGGTTTCGTGCGTAGTAAAAATTAATTGGGCACGCTTAAGATTCGCCACCTGATTACCGAATAATCCAACGATATGTTTAACTAGTAGCGGGTGTAAAAAATTATTTAATTCGTCAATTACCAATACCCCACCGTTTTTTAAAACCATAACGACTAGCGCCGCAAAATTAAACATTTGCTGAGTACCCGAAGATTCATCATTTAACGTTAATTGATAGGCTGAATTATTTACATGATGCTCGGTTAACACAATTGGCTGTTTTTTAATCTGATTTTTGGCAATAAACTCTTTTAAGGCGACTGGTAACTGTTCATTACTAGTCTCATCTTCCTTGATATCAAAGTGAACGATACTCAAATCAGACTCGGTAAGAAATTGGATCACTTCATTATGCGTGACTAATCCGCGTTGAATAAAATCAATCGTTCTTGATTTACCAATTTCAATATTGCCAGATAAATGTAGATTCTCAATAAAAAATTTAGCAAACCAGTTTTTAATAATACTAGCAGTTTCCTGCTTATCAAAAGATTGTGCAACGGATAAAAACAATGCGGTATTTTTGGTTATTTCTTCAAGTCGTTTCTTATCGCCCTTATAGTTAAGACCAAATTTATACTCATATTTATTATTTTGCCATTCGCGAGTGAATAACAATTGAGCTTTTTTGTTTGGGTAAGCGAATAACCACTCTGAATAAATTTGCTGGCTATCAGCGCTAAATCCATATTCATAGCGCACATTTTCACTTATAAAGTTAATATTAAACTCAGATGCCATTTCTGTTGACTGACTATCAAAGGCAAATGGCACAATTAACTGTGATAATAGTGTTTCATTTCTTACCGATAAATTGAGCAAAATACTAAATAGTTGCATAGCACGGACGAGATTAGATTTACCCGAAGCATTCAAGCCATAAACTGCGGCGGCGTTCAGGATATTACAATATTTAGTTTCGGTTATAAAATTTGGATGCTCTTTATCACTACTGGCATTAAATTCAAGAATAACTTCGTCTTTGATTGACCGGAAATTTTTCACGCTAAAGTTTATTATCATGACGATACCTAATTTAAAATGCAATTTTTGCAATATTTTTGCAAATTATGCAGAATTATAGCATATATGCTATTATTATCCGGCTTTTAAATTCTAATTCACTAATAAAATATGCCGTGATTTTTTTACGGCATATTATTTTAACTAATATCCAATAGCTTATTTATTAGCCTAATGATTGCACCTGTCTGGTAAATCATAAACTCAATTTCAGCATCTAACAAACTAACAATACTCGTTTTTGCATGCTTTAAACCGCCATCATTGTGAGGTATTTCATACTTGGCAAAGAGCTTGCTTAGTGTTGGAACTGTGGTATCTATAAACTCATTAATGTACGAAAGCTGAGTATGCGTTGTATCCTTATCAGAACCTAATTTCTCAACAATTTTCTCGCCAATTATTTTTTTGATCTGATTTTGCTGGTTTTTTAAAATATTATCTAACGTTTTTTCAATGTTGAATACACTTTTTAACCAACTCTCAAGTGTTTTTCTCAAATGATTGGCTGCGTTTTCATAATCTTTATTAAGGTAGCACTGTAATGCTTTATGGTACTGTGCTCTACTATTATCCAACAACATAGGATAAACTTCATCAACGAGCTTATCATCTAATAATTTACTCCCTTTGGGGAAAAAATCTATTTCAACTAGCCCTGCATTATTTGTTGAATATATTACGTTTATATCCACACCTGAAACATCTATTAATTCCTGCAATAACTCTTTATTTTCATTTGCACGCTCGCAACCAAATAATTGTAGATCTGTTTGGTATGGAGGATTATCATAACTATTAGATGAATAATCAATATCGTAATACAAAACATTATCAATCAGCATCTTTAAATCAAATAGCAAGCCATGTAATGAATCATGCTCTAAAATTAATTTCCCAATTATATCTGCCACATTGTAATAATTATCAAATTCAGAATCTTGAAAATAAATCCCTAATTTATATGAATTTATATGAATTTATCTTTAATTCATAGTATAAATCATTCAAATCATACCCTACTCGATCAATTGCAGCAAAATACTTGACAATCCGTTTTTTAAACCCCTCAAAAACAATAGCGGCATCGTAAGTATCGGTAAAATCAATACCCCACCGTGCAAAAAAATTCTTCTTTTTTTGTAATAACGACATAATACAACCTAATTTTTAAACTATAATTTACCGTGGAAAGCTTGGTCTAAGATTGATGATTTTAGATCAAGCAGATTTTGCATTTTTTGCTGTTGAACTGATTTCATCTGCTCAATTTTTGCGGATACTTCATCTAAGTATGAAACTGTCTTTTTCTGCATCAATCGGGATGGAAGAGGTAATTCAATTGACTTAATTGCATCTTTTGTAATTGTTTTGGTTACTGCACCATTTGCACGACTTAAAATAGCTTCATGTCCTCTCGGAGATTTGAGATATAAGAACAAAAATTTATTTATGACACGATCTGAACACCGTAGTAAAAAAGTATTCATTGCCAATGAAGCAGGTCTATTTAAACATGGCATAAAATATACATTTCCGATTGATCCTATTTTTGGAATAATAATCTCACCACCAAAAATCATTGACTTTGACATAAAATTATAAGCTTCTTTAGTTATATATTTTACATTTTTTGAGAAGTCATTATTCTCTAGATCTGTCGTCCTAATCATAACAGCATAATCTTCACGATCTAATAATTCAACATTTGCTTTTAATGTTTTATATGCACCATTGGAGTGGTAATCTGTCAAAACCTCTAATATATTTCCGATCTTATCTTTTTCATGGTTTTGTTCTAGGTCGGAGAAAACATCGTTGAGGACGCTATTCATGAAATTGTCGGTGGCATCGATGTTTTTCTGGAGTAAGGCAATTGCTTTATCAATACGCTCAAATAACGTATCCAGTTTTTGCACTATCCTTTTTTGTTCTACCAATGGAGGAACTGGAATATCTAAGTTCTTTATTTTTTCTTTATTTAAGGTTTTACCTTTTACTGCATTATCAACTTCTTTTTCTAAATCAATCACGCCAATAGAATAATTTAAAAAATATTTATCCAACAAATTTTCATTTTTTATTGGCAATGAAGCGATTGCTTCGTTCGTGTATAAGTCACAATCTGCAAATGAAGTTTTGCCTAATGTCAACTTGAAGCTCATTAATAGAGTTCCTTTTTTTACAATTTTAATATTTGAATCTCTAATTGCTTCATTCGTTATTTTTTCATTTGACTCTGATACATAATTGTCTTTCAAGTCTCTAATGGACAACCATATATTATTACCCCAAAAATACTCAGATTTACTTCTGCTAGGCGTTTTCCCAATATTTACTTCTGTCAGCTCAACAAGTTTCTTCCACTCCCAACCATCAGGCAATTGATATAACTCACTCATTGATAGCCTTACCTTGCAAAATAGCTTCGATTTCAGTCATCAGCTCATCAATTTGAGCATTATTTTGCTTAATTGTCGCGACCAAGTCCAGCGGTGAAATATGCGCTACAGCTTCGGCTTTATTCGGATTTTTGGCAGAAATATCATAATCTTTGATATCATTGACATTGACAAGCCAGCTATTATCTGTTAATTTGCGCTCTTGCCAACATGCCAAAAACTCCGCAAAATGTTCGTTTTGTATCGGTTTATTTTTGGTAAGCTTGCTGGGTAGATTTACTTCATAATAATAAATCTCGGAGGTTGAGCCATTGCGATCAAAGAAAATCACATTGGTTTTAACTCCGCTATAGGGCAAAAATACCCCACTTGGCAATGATACGATAGTATGAACATTGAAGCGTTCCAATAAATCTTTTTTGACAGATTGAAATGCGTTATTGGTCTGAAATAAAACGCCTTCAGGAATAACCACACCGCAACGCCCATTTATTTTGAGGCTTTTCATCATATGCTGCAAAAACAATAACTCGGTGGCATTGGCTTGGATCGGGAAGTTTTGTTGAATCTGTTCTTTTTCTTTACCGCCAAAAGGTGGATTAGCTAAAATACAATTATAGCGGTCTTTTTCTTCAAACGAGCGAATATCACGGGTTAAAGTATTGCTTTTGGCAATATTCGGCGCTTCGATGCCATGCAAAATCATATTCATCACGCCCATCACATAAGATAATGGCGTTTTTTCATTACCAAAGAAAGTATCTTCACGCAAGAATTTGAGCTGGTCGGTTGATAAATCACAAGGTTTAGTTATGTCATCATTAATATAGCGAATATGATTATAAGCTTCAATCAAAAAGCCACAGCTACCAGCGGCAGGATCATAAATCGTTTCGCCAATTTGCGGATTAACCACCGCTGTAATCGTTTTAATCAATGGGCGCGGAGTATAAAACTCACCGCTATTACCGCCATCGCTACCCATATCTTTGAGCAATTTCTCATAAATCAGCGATAATTGAAATAAATCGGCTTGGCTATGAAAACTCATCTCATCGATTAAATCCAATACTTCGCGGAGAGTATGCCCGTTGGCAATGCGATTATCCAAAAACTCAAAGATTGCACCAATTTTATAGCGCACCGATTTAAAATCTTCATTGATTGATTTAAAACCTCGCAAATAATCAAAGAGCCCGACCTCATCAGAATGACGGCTACCGTTGACAAACAGCAGTAAATCATCACCGCTTTTGGCATTGATTTTATCTAATTTGCCGTCTTTTTGCGGACACGCCCAGTTACTCCAGCGGTATTTCTCATCGAGAATATAGATGTATTCTTTACCGTCCAGCAGCGCTTCATCATGCTTGGCTTCTTCATAATCATTGAGATATTTTAAAAACAATATCCAGCTAATTTGTTCGGTGTACATCATTGCTCCACTGATGCCATCATCACGGCGGAGTATGTCGGTTATGCGGTTGATCTTATTTTCCATCTGCTACTTTCTAATTTTATCGAGGATTTTTATTCCAAATTTTAATATAAAGTGTTTCTTTACTATCTAATTTTATAACCTTTTTATCTTCTAAAATTGTCAGAATGTTTGTATATTTTTTATGCTCATCTATCGAGATAAAAATTTGTTTACTAAATTTAGTATAGTAAGTTATTATATTTTCAATTACTCTGTTATTTATATTTTTAAATAAAATAGAATCGTGTATCAGTATCGGTAAATTAGTCAATTCAAAAATAGCTAAATCAAATATTATAAGATATTGATAACTTGATCCTGTTCCAGTGTCATTTGGATTTCCTAATTCGTACTTTGATGGTTCCATAATCAAAGTTGCACTCAAGTGCTCTGGATCAATAATTTTATTTATTTCCAGACTTCTATTGTTTACAATATATTTTATTTGATTAATATTTTTATTTAACTCTTCCTCTAGTTGTTGCTTTAAAGTTTTGATATTATCAAGGCTCTCCCGCTTAATTTGATGATATTTGTTTACTTCTAACAAGTCCTTTTGTTTTATCATCAGCTCTGATAATTTCTCAATAATATGTTTAGGCTGTTCAAACCCATCAGCCAAATCCAATATTCTACTATCAACTACCTGAATCTCCTGATTCGTAATATCTAAGGCATTTTGAATTTTTAATTTATTTTCAATAATTTCCTTGTGGAGTATTGACTTTATTTTTTTGTGGAACCCTTCTATTTCATCAATCTTTCTGATATTTGCATCAGGGAAAAATTGTTGTAATTTTTGCAAATCATCAGGATTAAGATTAAATGATATAGACAAATTTCTCTCAATCTTTAATAGTTTATCCTGATAATTATCCCTAGAGTCGATAAGCCTATTCTTTTGACGTCGTAAATCCAACAACTCACTGTTAACCATATCTTCATAATTAGTTATTAAATTTACAATATTTTCCTTAAAATTTTCTATCTCTTGTGCAATTAACTCTAATGCAACTTTATTTTTGTTATATTCTGACTTCGTTATTTTTCTAACATAGCTATGGCTAAACATCGCATTTAACAATTTACTTGAACTATTAAAATCCTTTATTTTTTGATTTATTTGAAAAAGTGAATCATACTTATTAAAGAGCTTAATTAAATTATCAATTCCATTTTGATCTTTATTATCTCGTCTAAAAGATTTTAATGGTTTCTTAATATCATAATTATCTTTACCCCATATTCTAGAATAAGTGCTAGTTAATGATCTAAATGTTGAATTATAGTAATTAAGCCTATACTTTCTTTGTAAAAATATATTAAAATCATCTACAGACTGCTCTTTAATTTTCTTATATTTATAATTACAAAAAAATATTCGCGATATATTACTTGTGTTTCTTATGAAAAAATATTTTACACCACCAAATTCAAAACAAAATCTAAATTCATGATCTCCTAATTCTCTTATTACATCTTTACTATGCAATGAGTATGCATCTCCGCCAAAAACAAAGTCTATAATAAGCAATAAATTGGATTTACCTATTGAATTACTAGCTATTTCACAACCAATTACAACATTTAATCCTCGGTGGAAAGTAATTACTTTTTCTCTGAATACTTCACTTTTTATTTCTATTAACATACTGCACTTTCTCATCGACTAGATTAATTAGTTCTAATGCAAATAATAACTCCATTGCATTGATAAATTCAACTATATTATCGAACTCACTAGATAAATTATTGTATAAATCGCTTACACTACAATTAACACCAAGATTACTGATTATTATTGCCATCTTATTTAAAATTGAATTTTGATAATTTGTAAATTTACTTGGAAATAACACGAAATACCTCACAATTTTGCACAAAAAAAGATATTATGATTGATGATGCTTCTTCCGACACTTTAGTTTTAGAATGTAACCAATCAACCATATAGCCATATATAAGTTCTTGATTTTGGGATTTTTCACATAATTTCAAATAAAACAATTTCACTTGTATTGCTATTTGTTCAGATTTTGTGGTACTCAATCGGTTAAATTCATGTTTTATAATATTGTAGTATTCACTAACATGATATTTAATTTTTCTTTTCGTCAAAGCTCTGAGCGTAGAGTCTATTTTTTTGTCAATCAGGGCTGGGTCATATTCAAACTCAGCCACTGCAATACTACACTGATCATTTGATAAGATATCTAAAATTTGCTTAATATCATTTTCGATCTGATGACTATAATAGTCTATCTTTATTTGTTGATCTTGGATTAATTGACGCTTTATTTCTAATAATTCATTGTATTCCTCTGTAGTTCTAGGTTTATCAAACTTCAAATGACACTCTGGACACAAACAAATTACATTATCTATATGATCAGCATCGTCATTTATTCGGTCAAGAGGCATAAAGAGCTCCAACTCTTGTTTAGTAGGACTATGCGGGTAAATATGTGCAATGTTGATATTTTTATAGATTTTGCCATTTTTATTATATGTTAATGGCTTCCCGCATAAGGGGCACATGCCATCAACTTCGTTAAAAAGCATCATTTCCTCGTTATAACTCCAGGATTTCCTATGGCTCATCTATATATCTCTTTCTGCAACTCAAAATACTCTTTTTGCAGTTGTGGTATCCCACCAAAATTCACTGCCACATCGCGGACAGTCCCCAGTCCGCTGAGGTTGATTAGTGTGCTGAGTTTATCATCAGCAAGCTCGGTAAAACCATCGCTTTCATAGCGACCCAGGATAAAGCGAATTAATTGCTGAGCGGTTGGGTTGGCATGATTTCTCACAAATTCAGATTGTTCGGCATTTTCAGCGCGTTGTTGGCGGGTTTTGATTTCGAGATTAAACGACAAATGCGCCAAAATGTCATAAATATCACTATTATCAGCATCAAAAACCTGTTTTAAATCATTGAGCTGAGTTTCATCAATATTACGGTTACGGAGTTGTTCCAGTAAGTTTTTACGGTTCAGCGGATTACTCCAGATTTCACGCAGTCCATCGCCATCCTGATAAAATTCGCCCAAAATATCCATCAATAACTCCAAATAGTCTTTGGTTGAAAGCGGTCTGCCATCATCGCCAACATAAGAAGTTTCGATATTGATTACCTTGAGCTTTTTATTTTTTATCTCAATTACTACTTTAGGCTTTGGTTCATAAATTGGCGGCTCTTCAATACTCCCACCATCGTCGATATTAATATCTGGTTGATTATCTGAAGTATCAATAGGCGGATTATCCTCTGGTTGATTGACTGCGACTGGCTCATCAATCTCAACTGGAGCAACCGTAGTCGTGGTCGTAGTATCCACGGGTTCACCATCCCAACGATCATCGTAAAATAATTTAGTCGCCCCAACAAAATCAATAATCGTGAAAAAGTCTTTGCCTTCAAACACTCGCGTGCCACGCCCGATAATTTGTTTAAATTCAGTCATTGATCTAATCGGTACAGTTAACACGATATTGCGCACATTTCGCGCATCAACACCGGTAGTCAACATTTTAGACGAGGTTAAAATAACTGGAATATCACGATCATTATCTTGGAACAACTCCAGTAAATCTTTGCCGATCTCGCCCTCATCCGAGGTAATTCGCACGCAATAATTATTATCCTTAACCGTTTTGAATTTATCAATCGCAATCCGCATATCCAAGGCATGCTGTTGATTTACGCAAAAGACAATTGTTTTATCCATCGGGCTAATATTTTTGAGAATGGTTTTGGCAATTAATTCGGTGCGCTTTGGAATGATGACTTCACGCTCAAACTGTTCCAATTTAACTATTTGGCTGGGTAAATCACCTTGAATAATATCATCAGGATTGAAGTGATACTCATCAATATTGGTCTGGACTTTTTTGACTTTATAGGGCGTTAAGAATCCATCATTAATCCCGTCTTTCAGTGAATATTCATAAATTGGTAAACCAAAATATTCGTAAGTATCGCCGTTATCATCACGTTTCGGTGTGGCAGTTAAACCCAGATGTACCGCTGAACCAAAATAATTAAGAATGTCGCGCCAACTACTTTGGTCGTTGGCACTTCCGCGATGACATTCATCAATAATTATCAAATCAAAGAAATTCGCCGGATATTGTTTATAGTAAGCCATAATATCCGCATCTTCATCTTCGCAAGCGATATCTTTTTGACGATTTTTATTTTCTGCCACCGCTTGATAAATCGCAAAAAATACATTGGCATTAGTTGGAACTTTACCACCACGATTGCGGATTTCTTTGCCATTAAGACGGATAATATCTTTTTCGATGGGATTAAAGGTATTGAAGGCTTGATCAGCCAGAATATTGCGATCAGCTAAAAATAAGATTCTTGGTCGCCGACTTCTGCCGTCACGATTCCAGAGTGCTTGAAATAAACGATAAACAATTTGAAAGGCAATATAGGTTTTCCCTGTGCCAGTTGCCAGAGTTAATAAGATTCTGGATTGCTGATTGGCTATCGCTTCAACTGATTTTTGCACCGCAATTTGTTGATAAAAACGCGGCTTCATCGTCCCTTCGATGTGAAGCGGATAGGTGATAATTTTTTCGGTGTGCTTGGCGACAGAACCAAATTTACGCGCAAACAATTCTGCTGGCGCGGGAAATTCTTCAATAAACTGGCCGTTACCAGTTAGCAGCGAATGCTCATAAATCTTATGTCCATTGGTCGAATAAACAAAATCAACCTTGAGTTTCTCAGCATAAGCAATTGCTTGCTGCAAACCATCCAGTGGGTCTTTATCCTCGGACTTAGCTTCAACGATTCCAAGATTAACATTTTTATAACTCAGTAAATAATCTACCGAGTAACGCTTGCCGCGTTTGTTACCAGGCAACTTTCTGCCATCGGTAAAAAAATACTTAAATCCATGTTCACGGGTAATATGAAATTCTGTCCAACCAGACTTTTTCAACTGAGGTGTAATTAATTTGGCTTTGGTGTCTGCTTCGCTGTAACTCATATCTCTCCCAATATAGGTTTTTTGCTAGGTTTT
>JAIETT010000200.1 GCA_019744945.1 Burkholderiales bacterium | reverse complement strand
TTGGGCGGATTATTTAGACAGGATAATTATTTAATGCTACCTGAAAAAATTAAGAAAGAACTAGCTGAGTTCAAAGCTGGGGATTATTTTTTAGCATATAAAGTTTGTAACTCTTTTAATATTTTAGATAACTGCACAGAATACCAAAATTTTATCTGTGAACGATTAAATAGTTTACGCGCATATTTTCGTTGCGTTAATCCAGATAAGCCAACACCTATACTATCCGAAGTTGTGCGCTGCGTTTGGATAGCTACCCATTATTTGTATAGTTATTCGCTTGCCTGTGATATTCAAAAAAAATGGACTAACCCACAATATTTAGTACAATTAAAAGAAACACACCCTAATTATAAATACCCTGAAGCTTTAGCAGACATTAATAAAGCAGGCGAATATTTACATTATGCCGAATACCTACTATATTCAGATAAAGAGCGTCATAAAAAAATACATCGTGCGGTGCAGTTAAAATCCAAGAACATAATCATATCAATATGGTGCATTGCAGGAATATTAAAATTATTAGATGACGCAGTCCATAATCCAAAAGTTAAAACATTCAAAGAATTAATGCAATTTATTTTAAAAAATGCACTAATAAACCCCAAAAGCCCATTAGATGCTACAAGATTAAAATCATTAGAAAATTACGGCAGCCAAGCCAGCACAAAAGATGAGATTGAATTATGGAACGCATTTAAGAATGATCGTAAATATATAAACGAATTAGGCGCATTTAAGAATGATCGTAAATATATAAACGAATTAGGCGCATTTAAGGCTGGATTTAAAAACGCCATCAGCGAAAAAATAGAATAAATTCAATCGGGTAAATTCCTAGGAGTTACACCGATTTTAAAATGGTAATTATATTTGTTTATTGTCATAATACCTAACTTAGAGTGGGTTAGTGCGGATTAAAACTAAATAACTCTAAATAGCGGAATATAAGGGCAAATTAATAGTTTTTATAAATAAATTATAGATTTATAATTATTTACGCTTTAAATTGAGCACTAATGTGCAAAATTTACTGGTTAATGCACTCAATTGCACACTAATGAGTAAAAATGAGTAATTCGCGCTCAAAATTGAGCACTAATGTGCAAAATTGAGTAATTAATACAATACGTTAACTATAAATAAATATTTGCAATTAATAATTTTTCGTGTAATAATATTTAACTTAATTTAGAGCGGATTAATGCGGACTAAAACTAAATAGAGGCACAAATAACATATTAAAAGGAGTTAATCAGATATGCACCCAGAACGGGATAAATTTTTAGATGCTAGAGAATTAGCGGATTATTTACATCTTGGTATTGCAACTATAAATAATTTACAGCGGGATGGTGTACTGCCACTAGCGGATTTTGTTGTAGGTAGGCAAAATAAGAGATTATGGAAGTTAGAGAAAATTAATAAATGGATGGCAGAGAATTGCCAAAACCCTAAAAAGGAACAAACAGCATGAATAAGAATTGAAAGAGCCACTATATATTGAGAATATAGCAGCTCTATTTTACTAAACTGTCTTTGTGTGAAGTTTGGCGACCAATCACAAAGACGAATTTCAAAACCCAACAAGGTTAAATGTCGGTACTGCATTATAACATAATCTGGTTATAGTGCTCAATACCCACATCTTAACCTTGTAAATATTATATTTATAAGGAATTTTCACAATGTCAACAAACGTAATCAATTTTGACACCGCCACCAAATCTATAAACGCAGCAGAATTTAAAGCCTATATCACTGCAAAAGTTCACGAATCTAACCCTCAAAGATGGTGGATAGTTACTAGAAAATCTGATAATTTAGACAATCATCAATTTGATTTAGTGTTTTTTCGGGATTTAGGCGATACCCTAAACCAGATCGAACCAGAACAGCAACGCCGTAAAATGCTAATACCATTATACCAATACCTTGATTATATTGAAATTAATAGCGACCATTCAGATAAATTACTGAGTGGCTTTTTTAATGATGCTTACATACCTTTAGACGTTCACCATTGCCCCGATCTTAATCTGATCTTTATACACAACTACCCAACCCAGCAAGGATTTATCACTGAGGAATTAACTTATTTTAATTTTGCACCAAGTGATTTAGTACCGTTTTACATGGTAAACAAACATGGCGAGCTGGAGCGCAAAAAAAATGAGAATAAAACCTATTGCGATTTATATATTGAATTTGAACATATTAAATTTGCTGAGTTAGTTTTTCGGGCTTATTCGTTATTAGTGGAATGTGGCGCTTTTGCCAGTCCTGAGTTCTTAAATGAGTGGCAGCGATATTTGGAACTAATGCAAAACAATGCCACCGCGGATAATTTAGAGGAACTACACCGCATGTATTGGCTGAGTTATCACCCTGAATTAGCCAATTTATCAAATACAGCTAAAGGGGTTAACTAATGAGCAAACAACTAACTACAGCACAACCAATTAATATTATCGTTAATGCTAATTTATTGCAAATTAGCACGCTTGAGATAGCACAGCATATTTTAGCAGGTAGTAAACAAAAAACAGTAGGTGCAGTTAATAAAGATTTAGTTAAAATAATAAAATCTCATCTTGATGGATTTAAGGAACTTGGACAGGTGGGGTTTCAAACCCACCCTGTTTATCAAGGTGGAGATACTGAATACATCTTACTAAATGAGCCACAAACTAATCTACTCTTTATGTCAATGCGGAATATTAATCCGCTGGTATGGCGGTTTAAATTAGATTTAATTAAACGTTTTGACGAAATGAAGCGCTTTATCCAAGGACAGCATAATGCCGAATGGATAGCCGAGCGCGCCACAGGTAAAATTTACACTAAGCATATAGGAGAGCTATTTACTAAAGCGCTAGATGTATGTGGAAAGAGCCACAAGCCAAGCCGTTACATTAATTTACAACAAACTATTTATAAGGCGGTATTAGGTAAAACAGCCCAGTTATTACGCAAAGAGCGCGATATACCAAAGGGCGCGATTATCCGTAATTTTCTAACTGCTAGTGAGTTAGAGGATATTAACGCAGTGCAAAAAATAGTAGAACGAGCATTTATCGGGCGCAGTATTGATAACGATGAGCAATTAACTACAGCAATTTACAATGCAGCCAATGCCATAAAAATACCGTTTGAAGCGCTAATATTTAATAGTCGTGAGGTTGCATAATGCTAAACATCCCACAAAATAAATTAGCAGCAGCAATTGACGCAATGAATTTGGCAGGCTTGATTGTTGACAGCGCAAAATTAAGCCATACCACACCAGATAAGCGTTACCGTTGCGCCACTCAAGACAAGCCCCACGGGGCTAATGGCTGGTATGTCATTAAATATGATAGCGCGCTGGATTTTGTAACTATCGTATATGGTAATTTTGAGCATGGCGATGATCACAAATTAAAATATCACATTAATCTAAAATCACCCGATCAGCCAATTAGAACCAGCGCCGAACGGCAGCAGCTACAGGCACAGATTAATGCCAAAATAACAGCAGACCGCGCCAAACAAATACAGGAACGCAACCGCAAGGCAGTTTATTACCGCGCTGAATTTGATCGTTTGCCAGAATGTAAATCACACCCCTATACCGATAACAAAGGCATTGATGAGATTTATCATCTAGGATTTAAACTAGATAAGTATAACCGCAATTTGTTATGTGTGCCGTTTTATGATGATCGGGGGATTATTCAAGGATACCAAACTATAGCACCCGATGGCACAAAGTTATTTCATGGCAGCGTGGGCAATTGTTGGTGGCAATATCCAAGAGTTAACCCATTACCTGAGATATTTACCCCAGCTAATAGCATTTATATCATTGGTGAGGGATTAGCCACGGTATTAAGTGCTTATCAAGCAATTTTCAATTATTACAGTAGCAGCACATATATACCCTATATGTTAGTGGCATTCAATTGTGGCAATTTGGATAAGGTAATCAAAGCCACCCAAGCCCAGCAAATACCTTATTTATTGTTAATTGATAATGATAGCAGCAAGAAGAGAAACGCGGGAATTGAGACCGCCAAGCAATTGATTATCAATAATCCCAATGCCAAAATTTACCCGATCACGTTTACCAATGGACACGATGCAAACGATTATATAACCATAAACGGCGTTAGTGCTTTTATTGAACTACTTAATCAACAAACCCCAATAACTCAATTAATAGGAAAGAGTAAGTAATGAGTAAATTACCTAAATTATTAGAACAAACTAACTTAAATAGCGGTAATACATCCGCTTTTTGGCTGTTACGTTACAACTGCAAAATAAAATTAATTAAGGCGCTATTTGCAATTATTAAATCACTTGACGCTAGTATTATTAAACAACATAACCAACTGGAATTTATAGACACGGCGAATGTAGAACACCAGGACAAATACAACAAGTATATTTTTTACACCATGAGGGAATTTTTAATTAGTGAGGTACAAAAATAATGAGAATAGACCGCATAAAATCCGTCCGTTATTGGAATTTATTATTAACCCAACAGACAAAAGAAAAGCGCCCGACTAAAGGCGCTCAAACTAATCACACTCAATATGACGATATCAAGTAAGGAAATTATACCATGGAACAATTAAATAATCATCAAAAAAATGCTTTAGAATCATTAAATAGCCAAATTATAACTAATCAAATCCCTAACGCTAAACCTCACCCAATTAACACCGACACCAGCGCAGCAATTA
This sequence comes from Burkholderiales bacterium, assembly GCA_019744945.1. Lineage (GTDB taxonomy): Bacteria > Pseudomonadota > Gammaproteobacteria > Burkholderiales > UBA11063 > Aquella. Next base: position 8,555 of record JAIETT010000200.1, on the reverse strand, counting down.
ACCCAGTTGATACCAATGCACCAACCACAGCTAAACAATCAAGCCACGGGCTTAAAATCTACACTACCAATATTAAAGGCGTGTTAGATATGGACGAATTACACAACGTTATTGTGGCACGAGTTAAAAAGCTGGATTTTTTACAATATATTGAGGATATGGGCGGAACGCGGAATAAATACATCCGCGATGATAAGGTAAAAATTCCTTATGCTATTACTGCCGTGGTTGTTTGTGATTATTTGATTAACTTGATCGACAAAATGGGTTATGCAATTTGCCAGTTATCCGATGGTGATAATGAAATCAAAGCAGCATATTTATTTAATGGCAAATATTGGCTAAATATATCTGATCGGTGGGTTAAAAACTTATTGAGGGATATTTTATTAAAAATGGGCTATGACCCACTAGAAGCCAGAACCTTTGCAGTTGGTATTGCATTAACAAATAGTTTTTGGGATTTTATACCAGCCACGCCAGCCAAAAGCAGCAATAACGCCCTAATTAACCTACGCAATTGCACGCTTCAGATAATGCCAAACGGTGAAATTAAACAGCAAGCATTTAATCAAAAAGATTTTTTAATGTACTGCCTTGATTATGATTATAACCCTGATTTTAAATGCCCTATTTTTACTAAGTACCTTGATCGAGTGTTACCAGACAAACAAAGTCAAACCGTATTACAGGAATTAATCGGCAGCATTTTTATTAAGAATATCAATTTAGAGAAAATAGGCATATTGCTAGGCAGTGGCGCGAACGGTAAGAGCGTGCTACTTAAAATTATCACCGCAATGCTAGGTAATCAAAATATCAGCCAAATGGACTTAAAGAGCTTAACCACCGACCGCAACGCCGATAATAACCGCAGCCATTTACTCGGTAAATTACTTAATTTTGCACCTGAGATTAATGCACGTGGTGAACAAGCCCACGACCTGATTAAACGCATGGCAAGCGGTGAAGCAATCACAGCTAAATTAATGTACAAAGATACTTTTGTTATGACTGACTACGCTAAATTAATTTTTAATGCCAATAGTTTACCAATGGACGTGGAACACACCCACGGATTTTTTAGACGGTTTTTAATCGTTAACTTTAATCAACGGATTAGCGATAAAGAGAAAGACCCAGAACTAGCGAATAAAATAATCTCCAGTGAATTGGCTGGAGTTCTTAACTGGGTGATTGAGGGCGCTAAACGTTTACAGAAAAACAAAGAATTTAGCGAGTGCGTGCGGTCTAGTGAAATTTTAGCCGATTATCAACTAAGTAGCGACATTGTGGCGCTATGGATCGACGAGCATTCTTACATCCCCCACGAGACCATTACCAAAGTTTTAAAAGATTTATATAATGAATTTGCAAATTATGCAGCAGCGTGTGGACATAAAAAAATACCAGTTGATAGAACACTGGCAAAACGGCTGGAGCATTTAGGCTTTAAAAAACGCAAGGGATACCCGACAGCATTTTATATCGCAAAAACCCCGTATAGTGCAGGGTAAAAAAAGTACCTTTTTTTGAAAAGTTTGTAAAACTACCCTATAAGCCTATATTTAACCATATAACAAGCTGTATTTATTGATTATTTCGTTTTTCTTATCCTATATCCAGCCTATATTTACCCTATATCTATCCTATATAGGATAAAAAAGAATAAGAGTTATATAGGCTGAGCATATAGGCTAAATATAGGGTAAATATGGGATAAAAAAGCCACCCTATAAGGTTAACTAATTGATATAAAACAATAAAATCATGTCCATATAGGCTTATAGGATAAATTTGCAAACAAATATTTTTTACTAGATAAACATTTAAAGAATTTTAAACCAATGCCACAAATAAAAACTAATCAATTAACGGTTAAATCCATTAATGATTTACATAAAACCGCCAAAATTGGTGCGCTATTGCTTGATGGCAATAACCTCTACATCAAGAAAAACGCTAATTCATTATCTTGGTATTACCGCGTAGCGTTCAAGAGCAACACGGGCATAAAACGCACATGGCTAGCCATTGGCAATTACCCACAAATGAGCATACTAGCTGCACGGGATAAAGCGCTAAAGGTTAAAGATTTAATTAACCGTGGCATTAATCCGATTTTAATGCAAGCTAACAATAATGATCGACTGGGTAAACCATTTAGCTATGTGCTGAAAGAATACCAGCAAGGATATTTTAAAGCCATTAGCCAGAATACTAAACGCAATTACATTAATGTAATCCGCCACGCCGTGCCACTGCATAACGTTACTATGGAATTAATCACCGAGTTTGATATATTGGACATACTCAGCACAATCAAAAAGGCAGGAACGGACACGGTGGCCAAAGCGTTTTTAATGTACATCAAGAAGATATTTACCTACGCCAAAACCGAGGGTTATATTTTAGAAAATCCCACCCGTGATTTAAGCTTTAGTTATTCAGCCGTCCAACGTGATCGGTATTTACAACCCAAGGAACTAAAACAATTCTTAGAGTTGCTTTTATCGGATGTCGGTGTGCCGTTAGACATACGGATAGCCATTTATAGCTTAGTGGTGTTAATGCTACGCCGTAGCGAGTTGGTAGAATTAGAATGGCAGCACGTTGATTTAAAATCTGGCCGCGTAATTGTTGCGCGCACCAAGACCATTAAGAACTTTACCCTGATAATACCTAGTCAGCTAATCAAAGCGTGGCAGCTACTAACCACCCAAGGGCAAGCAACTACGTTATTCAACTTTACTGATACTACGGTTTACCGCAATATAGTTAACCTTTGCATCAAGTACCAAGTTAAACGCTTTACACCACACGATTTAAGGCGCACAGCGATGAGTTTATTAGCTGAACAAGGTCAAGATTATATGGTGATCGACTGTGCATTAGCTCACACAATCAAGGGCGTTAATAAAAGTTACCTAAAATCTAACTTATTAGACAAGCGCGCGGAATTACTGCAATTCTGGGCTAATTATATAGATAATTTATTAGGAGAAAATACAGCAATTATTAGGTTAAAAAACAGCCTATTAGTATGATACATAGTACATCAATCAAAATCATTAAGATACTATAAACATTAAACAATTTTAAGTAAGGGGGTGAACAGCCAAATATAGTGTGCTGGTACTAAAGAGATTAAGGGGCTATGTTCGGCTATTGTATGAAGTCGTACACAAGCTAAAATGCTCTAAAACTTGATTTAACCATCGGTAAATGCCTTGCAACCCAGTAATGCCAGTGCTTACAGCGATACAACCAGCGAGCCATAGCAATGTAGCTACCCGCAAAAATCCTTGGGTCCTCCCAGAGTATTAGGAATCCTTACGGGTGAATTCAGCGCAGAGTATCGCTAATTATAAAATTTTGAAATTTTGGAATATTTTGGAATATTTATTTTGTGCCAAAATACAACAAAAAAGTGTAAGTTATAATTATTTCAATTCGTTATAATATATTCCATGATTTAACTTTTGGAATATTTTGGAATACTTTGGAATAATTCCTAAATTGTTAGAATAATTTTTAGAAAGTGCAACATTATGCAAAATTTAATCAGTCAAGCCGAATTTGTAAAACTAGTTAACGGTAAACAAGGTACTATCTCTAAATGGATTAAAGCAGGTAAATTACCAAGTAAAAAAGGTAAGTTAATAATGCCTGAAGCCGAAAAAGCTTACCGCTTGCTACAGGCGGGTATTAGTATAAATATTTATCCAACTGTTACACAGCAGCCCAATAACTCAACTGAATATGTGACTTTTGATAATGACCAGTTGAGCGTGCCATTAGATAAACTTTACTCTTTTAAATGTAATGGTCTTAATTTATGTGCCCATAACTTTACTAGTTGGAAAGATGCTAGTATTTATAGTGATAGTATAAGCGTGGCGATTAATCAGCTAGATGATTATACAACCGCTGAAATATCTTTACCAGATCCAGCAACCATTAATAATGAGGACTTAGATTATATTTATCTTGAAATAGTACCAGATGAAAAAATGACCGAGCATAGCAAGTTATTAAAGGCTAAATACTCAATTAATTTAATTGATTATAAACACTACTTAATAACAGAATCGGAACTTTTGGAGTTTTTAAAAACGCGAAAACCACTACAGTGTTAATTAAGTTAATGCTTATTTGAGGAATAAGCAAATTAAGTTAAAGGGGCAAGTTATGCCCCTTTTCTATTGCGACTAGAGATTAACCCATTAAATCGCCACTAAACGACTAAAAAATCGACTAAGCTAATTTATCGCCGCCACTAAAATAAATACAAATCAACTAGTTATAAATTGAGTATTATAATGTACAATTATAATTCACAATAACCCACCATTTTATTTATTAACTCCCGAAATTTTTGGCGCCAATATTTCGCGATCAACAAACCACCAACACAAATGCCACCACTACGATGTAACCATCAAACTACTACGCCATCAAGCGCAGTTAGTCGCTCCATTTAACATTATGTAGAATTAACGCAATAACACCATTAAAATAATATTCGCTCTAAGCTCATGATTTAACCTCGCCTAAGCTAACCTATTCGCTAAGTGGTTTTATGCTATTGTTGCTTGATTAACGGTGTATATGGGTATAGATTGATACAGCTTGATATTAATAAAATAGTTAAAACTAGTACATTTTAGGCACAGTTAGACATAGCTATAACTAATTTTTACTGGTATAATTCTGGCAGGACAGGTACAACCACTTAAAATAGCTTATCTATTTTATGGTCTTTTATAGGTATTAATAATCATGCAAGCAACCACAACCCAAGACATAAGAAAACATTTAAAATCTGTAGATTCAATTGCTGAAAATCTTTTGCTTAATTTGTTTGGCATAGTAAGCTTACCTATTAATATTGATGACGTAATTACAAAATTGCGCGTTAACTGTGAAATTCAACAGTTGCCAGAAAGTGTGTCAGGTGCAATAAAAATTCAAAATAACCGCGCATCTATGGTTATAAATGTAAACCATTCTAAAGTTAGGCAAAGATTTACCAAAGCTCATGAAATTGGTCATTTAGTCGCTCATATTTTAACAAACAGTAATAAAGAAGGTTTTGTTGATCATGATTTAGATGCTGTGTTAATTCAAAAAAACCGAGATAATAACTCAGCTAAAGGGCGAGATCCTGAAGAAATATTTGCTAACAAATTTGCTGCAGCTATTTTAATTCCACGAACTAAACTAATTGAGTATTTAAGAGATGAACGCTACGCAAATAACATTCAATTGCTAGCTGATATTTTTGACGTTTCAAAAGCAGCAATGGAATTTAGAATAAAGACCATCGGTAATTAATACCATGGCAGATTTTAATGAGCAGCCTCCTATAATTTCTGATGATGACGTATTAAAAAATATCATTATAAATAACAATTCTGAATTGCCGCTTAATGGAGACACTGCAAATCAAGTTAATACTGCGCCAATTAATGCGGTAGAAAATATTGAACTAGAGCGTAGCAAAGAAGCTGCAGAACATACAAAACAACTACATAACATAAAAAGACAAAAAGCCGCTCAGAAATTAGAAAATGAGTCTCAAAATAAAGACCTAAGAGCAGAATTTTCACGGTTAAATTTTAAATTAGTTAAAGTTTATTTAATCGTTGTTGCGGTGTTATTATTCATTACTGGTATATTTAACGTTTATCAATCAAATATTTTTAGTTGCAATATCTCATTAGATTGGCATTCTTTACGCTGCTCAATTGAGCAAAGTAAAACGATTAGAGCTATAACCCCGTTCTTAAGTGATTCCGTATTAATTACATTACTTACTACAACAACAGTTAACGTAATTGGCATTTACCTGATCGTGCTTCATTATTTATTTAAAAATGATAGCAAAGCAACGACCAAAGATTAGTTCCATTCAATTAATTGAGAGAGCGATGACTAATATAATTACTTCAAAAGATATCGTCATAAAACCCTTTAAAAAATTTTGTGATTTTTTGAAGAAAAAAAGAAATACAAATAGCTTACCAGAGAATTATTTAGACTATACTCCAACTATAATATGGGGTGATATTAGTGGAGCAAGGATGTATTTTACTGATAAAGGAATTCGATATTTTTGCGAGTTTAGATTTACTTTAAATACGCTAATGAAAAAATTACATGAAGCAGGAATAACCCATTGCAATATCGATACAACTTCAATGATCAGCGAATTATATTCAAATATAGATAAAAGTAAAATTAAACGCATCTACCCGTCAAGGTACACATAAATTAAAATTAATATATTAGTTCCATTTCTATTATTTGATATAACTTTAATACCAAGGAATTAATTAAAACAAAGTGATCGGTGGTTTTTATTTGGAGTAATTATTGTGCCTCAGAACATAATACAATCATGGTGCAGACAGCTAATGGATGCAGATTTAAATCAGCCAGAATACGATATTTTTATCAAATTTATAATACTCTATGTATCATTTAATGGATATACGTTTGCTAAGTATGGCAGTTCAGACAATAATCAAATTAATAAATTTTCTGAAGACTCAACACACATTGCTATATATAACAGCCTAAATGAAAATAGCGAGTTTAATACATTTTACAACTATGTTAATAATGGAAATAGAGCACAAAAAAACTGCGGTGGTGTTAGAAGCTGTAAATATGATAAATTATATAAATTTAACTCAGCAAATAAATCACTTCATGACTATATGAAAGCAATTTATGCAGTAAGATGCAACTTATTTCATGGCAGCAAAGATTTAGACGTTGATAATGATAAATTGATAGTGACAAGTGCATATACTAGTTTTAAAGTCTTTATAGAGAAATTAGCACAATCACATGATGCTATTGAAACAGTACCATGCTTAAATTCATAAAAGAAAACTGGCTGTTCGCAGTAATTAGCGGCGCTACGGGCAGTTTTATTGCCTTGCTGGCATGGTACATCATACATATTAAAGGCGATAAACTATCTACTGTTTTGATTAGTGCAGTGTCTGTTATTTCTTCAATGATAGTTGCAGTTATGGCAAACAATACAAATAAAGCAATGTTGAAATATAAAAATATTCATGAACATCAATTAGATGATAAAAAATTTATTAGAGATCAGCTTTTTTCATTGATTAGTGAAATTGATGTTAAAGACTTCAGTAATACAAAAATAGAGATGTTGTGGCAGCATGTTGAAAAGGTTAGACTGTTTGCAGACGAACAAAACCCTTATAAAGCGCAACTATGTAAAGATTCTGCGCTATACATTAAATGCGTAGAAAATTGTAAAATTGCAGTAGAGGGCAAGCATACAGCTCAGATCTGCGCTGGAGAAAAAAAGCTTTTTAATACGCAAAAAGAAATATTTACACGTTCTGTAAATAGTTACTTTAGCCACTACACTAAAACAAACTGAGCAACGCCAATCCCATAAAACCCCACACTACTATCACCAATTCATCAAATGACCAGCAAATGAGAATACAACTACATACCAGCAAGTTAACAGCACACCACCCCACAACCACCCACACTATGCAAATGAAAATCACATACTGCACGCTTGACAAACACCCCCACGATCAGCCATAATAACGCCACTGGGCTTAAGAACCCCATCATGTACAAAGCGGAAACGCCTAACCGATCTAAAGGTATAAGAAAATTACTCACACACAAAATTGGGAGTGTTAACTTTTTTGTGTAAATTTATTCACTTGCTAAATTCTACTTTCAAATTTTATCATAAAATGTGCCATTGCCGTACCCCAATGTTGGATGGGCATAGTCCATTTTCTCGTAATATAATCAATTGCCAGATACAGGGTTTTAAAAACAGCCTCATCACTCGGAAAAGAACGTTTGTTTTTAGTCACCTTACGTAATTGGCTATTTAGCGATTCAATTGCATTAGTCGTGTAAATGACCTTCCTGATTTCTGGCGGATATTGGAAAAATATCGCTAGATTATCCCAATTGCTGTACCATGATTTTGCAATATGCGGATACTGTGAATCCCATTTTTTAGCAAAGTCACCAAGAGCCTCAACGCCATCGTCTTCGGTAGCTGCGGCATAAATTGGTTTTAAATCAGCAACCAATTCTTTGCGGTCTTTGTATGACACAAATCTTAGACTGTTTCTAATTTGGTGCACGATACATAGCTGGTGCTCGGTTTTTGGGTAAACAGCTAATATTGCCTCATTCATACCTGTTAGGTTATCGGTACAGGCAATGAGTATATCTTGCACACCTCTGTTTCTCAGTTCCGTCAGATTTGCAAGCCAGAACTTCGCTCCTTCATTCTCGCTAAGCCATATTCCAAGAATATCTTTTTTACCATCCGTATCTATGCCTAGTGCGGCATATGCGGCTTTATTGATGACATGTTTATCATGTCTAACTTTAACCACCAAGCAATCAAAAAACACTATTGGATATACTCGCTCAAGTGCTCTTTTACGCCATGAATCGACTTCATCCAGTACTTCGTCGGTAATCTTGCTGATTAGTGCGGTGCTGATTTCTGCACCGCCATATAG
>JAIETT010000198.1 GCA_019744945.1 Burkholderiales bacterium | reverse complement strand
TAGCTTTTGGCAACTTCAACCATTTTTTTATTTTTTTGGTTTAATTTACGCATAATAATTTCAGCTTCATCCAGTGGAACTGTAATAAATGAGAATTTTTCCAAAATGCGAATATCGCGAACTTTACGACCAGGTGTTTTGCAACTTTGGTGTAAAACATCCAATAACGCACGTGGATTCATTCCATCAATTTTACCTAAACCGATAAATAATTTCACATTATCACCAGAAACTTGACTACGATTTTGTTCAATCTTAGCATAGCTCTCTGGCAAAAATTCGTCTTGATACTGGTGACGTAACAACGCAGCTAAAATAACTTCAGGTTCGTGACCAGCCAAAATACGTTTCGCCAAGAAATTATAACTAGTGAAATCTTGCTCTGCAACAATTTCACCTAAACACGCTTGTAGATAATCAATTTTAGCATTGATAATATCTTTAATTTGTGGAACTTCTTGCTTTTTAATATCCGCTTTAGCCACTTTTTTGATCATTCCCAAGCGTGACATTTCACGAGGCGTTACGAAAGTAATCGCAATTCCTTTTTGTCCAGCACGACCGGTACGACCAATTCTATGCACATATGATTCAGCTTCTTGAGGAATTGAATAATTAATTACATGAGTTAGATTATTTACATCAATTCCACGTGCTGCAACATCGGTTGCAACCAAAATATTAACAATTTTCTCTTTAAATTCAGCCAAGGTTTTAGTCCGTTGTGACTGCGTAATATCACCATGCAACGAATCAACTGCATAGCTACGATTTTTAAGATGTTTACTAACTTCATCAACTTCAATTTTAGTCCGGCAAAAGATAATCCCGAAGAAATCTTGTTCAAAATCTAAAACGCGACATAAAGCTTCAAATTTATCACCTTCACGAACTTCAAAATAAATTTGTTCGGTAAGTTTAGTGGTAACTTCTTTATTCTCAACTTTAAGGGTTTTAAATTGCCCCATATATTTTTTAGCAATTTGCAAAATTGAACTTGGCATAGTTGCCGAGAAAAACAACATTTTTTTCTCAGGATTAGTGGTTTGTAAGATCTTTTCAATATCTTCAACAAAACCCATGTTTAACATTTCATCGGCTTCATCAAGAACAAAAAATTCTAAATTACGCAAATTAATTACACCACGTTCCATCAAATCCATTACACGACCTGGTGTTCCGACAATAATATCGCTACCACGTTTAATGTTACGCACTTGATTTTCAATTGAAGCACCACCGTAAACCGCAGAAATCCGCAAGTCACGCTTACCAATTAGTGAATACATTTCTTCACAAACTTGTACCGCTAATTCACGGGTTGGCGTTAACACAATCGCTTTAATTGAACCACTTTTAGTGATGGTTTCAATAATCGGAATCCCAAAGGCCGCAGTTTTACCTGTACCAGTTTGAGCTTGACCAATAATATTGGCTTTTTCACGTAAAAATTCAGGAATTACCAAGGCTTGAATTGGACTTGGCGTTGTAAAGCCTTTTTCGGCTAATGCGGCAACCATCTCCGCGCTAAGGTTGAAATCATTAAAACTAATACTCATTTAATTTCCTTTCTGAGTGTTATGCCTATTTATAAAATAGACTTAATAAGTAGCAACAACAACTGCAGAAAGACACTCTAACAGAGTCATATTTACTCACTTATATATTAACACAAAAACAGGCAGTCTCAAAACCGCCTGTTTGCGTTATTGATTAATAGTCAGCTAAATCTGGCGATGAATTTTAGTTGCACGCGATTGCGCACCGGCTAAAATCAAACATTCAGCTAAATTCACATGATATGGAAGATTTGCATTGTAAACAATAAGTTCCGCAACATCTTCCGCAGTCAAAGGTTCAAACCCTTGGTAAACACTCTTAGCTCGCTCATCATCGCCATGAAAACGTACTTTGCTAAACTCTGTGTTTACCGCACCTGGAAGTATTTCACTAACCTTAATTCCATGCTCAACCATTTCTTCACGAAGACTTTGGCTAATAGCATGAACCGCATGTTTGGTTGCGCAGTACACGCCACCTTTTGCGTAAGATTCAACTCCAGCAACTGAACCAATATTTATAATATGACCACTAGCTTGTTTTACCATTTGCTTAGTAACAATGCGTAATACGGCTAAAAAACCCTTGATGTTGGTATCAATCATGGTTTCCCAATTATTAACATCATCATCAATTAATGTGTCCAAGCCCAAAGCTAAACCTGCATTATTCACCAATACATCAATTTGCTTAATTGCATCTGGTAAATGATTCAAGGCTGTTGCGACTTGTTTGGGATTGGTCACATCCATCCCAATGACAAAAATCTTTACGTCAAATTCACTTTGTAATTTAACTTTTAACTCTTCTAAACGCTCAACTCGCCGCGCAGTTAAAACTAGATTCGCACCGAAACGCGCAAACTCTTTGGCACAAGCTGCGCCAATTCCAGAACTCGCACCAGTGATTAAAACCGTTTTACCACTTAATCTATTTTGCATTTATCTTATCCTTATTAATCCCAATCGTGTCCGTCACCAAATTTATTAGTGCTCTCGAAATTATTATAGCTATAACCGCCACCTAAATCTTGATATAGTTGGACAATTGTACCTAATTGTTGCAGTTTACTTTGTTGCACAACTAAAGCCGATTGATCCATTGTAACCGCATTTTGCAGTAATTGTGGTTTACTGAATAAGCCTTGCGTAAAGCTCGATTCAGCTAATTTGTAAGCTAATTTACTGCTATCATAACCTTCAATTTGAGTTTTCAAACTTACCGTTGATTGTTGATGTGCCGATAAATCATTATCAACTGCAGCAAACGCTGAACGCACTGTATTCAAATAATTGTAATACGCTGCATAATATTGACCTTTAGCCGTCTGAATTTGACCATAGATACTAAAATTCAAAATTGGCATCGCAACAGCCGCCGATTGAACCCAATAATCCGTACCAGACTTAAATAATCCGCTTAATGCAGCAGCTGCTGTTCCCTCAGTTCCGCTTAAACTAATGGTCGGAAAGAACATTGAAGTCGCAACCCCAATATTAGCATTCGCAGCCATTAACTGTTGTTCAGACTGGCGTACATCTGGACGATTTCTCAGTACCGTTGATGGAATATTCGCAGGAATAATACCATAACTATTCAATTGCGTAAATTTCAGACCACGCTTGATATTACCTGGATTTTGATTTAATAATACTCTTAATGCATTTTCAGATGCCACGATATTATTTTCAATCAGAGGAATTTGTGCTAAAGCACTATCATACTGTTGTTGATAACTTTGCACTTGATAAAGTGAAAAATAACCCGCTTTATACTGAACTTTGGCAAATTCAAGCAACGCTTTTAAATCTTTAACCAATTGTTTTTGTAATTGTAACTGATAATCTTGTCCCAATAAAGTAAAGTACCCTGTTGCCGTTTGACTAATTACCGATAGTCGCACCGTGTCTTTTGCCGCACGCACCGCTTGATAATTAGCTTCGGCATATTGTTGCGAACGGATTTGCTGGAATATATTCAACGAATAGGCTGGCGTTGCTGAGAAATTATAACCCTCACCAACTAAGGTGGTGCTATTATAACCAGCACTAGCACTTGCCGTTGGAATCCAAGCAAATTGTACCGAACGTAATTGCCCTTGCGCGGCTACGATATTACCAATTGCCGCTTGAATATTATTATTATTCCGTAATGCACTTTCAATTAATTGATTTAACTGTGGATCATTGAATGATTTCCACCACGCCATGGCTGGTAAATTAGCACTTTCAGTAGTCGCTAAAATATCACGACTTGGAAAAGATTTAGGATCATCCGTATTCGGTTTTGAATAGGTTGGACCAAATAAACCACAACCAGTCATGGCTGCGGCCAAGCCAAGCAGACTAGCTAAATTTTTAATACGCATAACCATTCCTTATTTTTTATTACTTTTATAACCACTAACTGTAACTTGCTTTGCGCGGGCAAGCGTTAATTCATTTTCTGGTGTATCATGTGTAATCACCGAGCCAGCACCAATCAAACTACCATCATTAATTTTTACTGGTGCAACCATCATTGTGCCTGAACCAATAAAAACATTATCCCCAATTATAGTTTTAAATTTATTTTTGCCATCATAATTACAGGTTATGCTGCCTGCGCCAACATTAACTTTATTTCCAATTAAGGCATCGCCAATATAAGTTAAATGATTAACTTTTGAACCGACACCCAGCGAACTATTTTTTATTTCAACGAAATTACCAACATGGCTATTTTCGGCTAAATTACTACCTGGACGTAAACGCGCAAATGGACCAATCTGAGCACCATCGGCAACTACTGAATCATCTAACAGAGAATATGCTTTAATGGTAACATTATTCGCAATGGTTACATTCTTTAGATGACAACCAGCACCAATTTGCACATTATTGCCTAATTTAACTACACCCTCAAAGATGCAATTAACATCAATCGAACAATCGCTACCCGCACTTAAGCTGCCGCGAATATCGATACGCTGCTTATCAAATAATGTAACACCTGCTTCAAGCAATTTGTTTGCCTGAATAATTTGATAAAAGCGTTCTAATTGTTCAAGTTGTAATTTATTATTCACACCCAATACTTCGTAGTGGTGGGGTGCTAATACATAATCAATCGCGACATCTTGACGCTGTGCTAATTCAACTACATCGGTTAAATAATATTCACCTTGGCTATTATCATTTGACAACTGCTCTAACCACGCAGCTAAATATTGATTCGGTAGCAAATAAAAACCCGTATTAATTTCGCGAATCGCACGCTCACTAGCATTAGCATCTTTTTCTTCGACAACCCGAATAATTTGCCCAACCTGATTGCGCACAATTCGACCATAACCATAAGGCTGGTCAATTTCATCAGTTAAAATCACTAAATTTTGTTGATACTTTGCCAACATTTGCTCTAAGGTTGTAACACCAATCAGGGGTACATCACCATATAAGACAAGAGTAACACCAGTTTGGTCTAAATACGGCAGTGCGCATTTTAAAGCATGCCCTGTACCAAGCTGTTTATCCTGATGAGCCCAAATTAGCGCGTCATCCACATTGGCGTTATTCATTGCTGCTTGAACTTGATCACCACCATGACCATAAACCACAATTAATTTGCTTGGTTTCAATAGCTTAGCTGCTTCAATCACATGCTGCAACATTGGTTTAGTGCTAATTGGGTGTAACACTTTAGGCAATGCGGAATTCATCCGCTTACCTTGCCCGGCGGCTAAAATCACAATATTTATGGCTTGACTCATAATTAATCCGCATTAATTCAATAAAAATAGTTTATAAAGTCGTTATTATACCTTATTTAGCTGTAGTCTCCAGTGGGTTTTTCCAACTATATCACTCAGTTGCTCTAAATTAGCGTAGTTTGGTTTAAATCTAGCCGCATCACCAAGTAGCAAACTGCATTTTGCCTGTGAATTAGCATAGTGAATTTTAAGGCTACAGCTTCCATCAGCGGTTAATTGCAAAATTGATTTCAAATTACTCCAGTCATCTGGTGAGTTAAATTCTAACTCTAATGAACTCACGCGCTGTTGGATTACTTCGTCTAATTGAAATACTTGACTCGCATTAACTTTAATCGCATCACGAAACGAATCATAAATAACCTCGCCCTCAACAAACACTAATTCATCGATTTTAAACAAGTGCTTATATTTTTCAAAATCATCATTAAAAACCACAAACTCAAGTTCTCCACTCGCATCTTCAATCCGAATAAAGGCGATTTTCCCGCCTTTTTTAGTTGGGCGGGAACCCATATAATTAATTATTCCAGCAATGAGTACCTTCGGTTTGAGTTTGGCGTAGCGCGCATTAACAATTTCTTGAATATCTTCATCTTCGGTATTAAATTTACTTAACGGCATTATTTCTAATTTTTTAGCAATGTCATGATATTCATCAAATAAACTCGCAGTCAAATAATAACCAATTGCTTGTTTTTCAAGTGTAAGTTGCTCTTTTAAACTAAATGCGGCATATGGCTCTAAGTTAATTTGTTGAATGTTTTGCGCTTCTTCGCCAGCAAACACATCAAATAATGAACCTTGATTCTCATTCACGCGCTCTTGCTCAATATGAATCATTATTTTAGCTAAATTATTAAATAAATACGCTCGATTGGGCTCTAACTCATCGAAACATCCAGCTTTAACTAAATTTTCTAAGGTACGCTTATTAATTACTTTTTTATCCACACGGCGACAAAAATCGATTAGATCAGTAAAGGCACCATTTTGTTTACGCTCAGCAACAATCACATCGACTACATTTTGCCCCAAACCTTTAACCGCACCCAAGGCATAACGAATTCCATATTCCACTTTACCGTCTGTATCAAGCTGCACTGGCGTAAAGCGATAAAATGAATGATTAATATCTGGTGGTAATACAGTTAAATCATTCGCCAAACAATCTTGATAAAACTCATAGAGTTTATCGGTCTTATCCAATTCTGAAGATAATGTCGCTGCCATAAAACACGCTGGATAATAAGCTTTTAAGTACGCGGTATGATAAGAAATTACCGCATAAGCAGCGGTATGCGATTTATTAAATCCATACTCCGCAAACATCGCCATTAAATCAAAAAGCTTTTCAGCTAACGCAGCCGCATAACCCTTTTTAAGCGCACCATCGGTAAAAGTTGCGCGATGCTTATCCATCTCTTCTTTTTTCTTTTTACCCATTGCACGGCGCAATAAATCGGCACCACCAAGAGTATAACCACCGATAATTTGCGAAATTTGCATCACCTGTTCTTGATAAACAATCACCCCGTAGGTTGGGTCCAATGACTCACGTAAATCTGGATGAAAATAATCAATTTCGGCCTCACCTTTTTTACGTTTAACAAAATCATCAACCATCCCAGAACCTAATGGACCTGGGCGATATAGTGCCAGAACTGCAATAATATCTTCAAAGCGGCTCGGTTCCAGTTTAACCAATAAGCGCTTCATACCTTGCGACTCCAACTGAAATACCGCCGAAGTATTGCCTGCCTGAAGCAATTCATAAACTTTGGGATCATCAAATTCAGAATTGGATAAATGCAACTTCACACCATGCAGTAACTCAATATTTTTCACCGCTTCTTGAATAATAGTTAAGTTGCGCAAACCTAAGAAGTCAAACTTCACCAAACCAATTGATTCAACATCATCCTTATCTAGTTGTGAGGTCTGCATACCATCGGCAAGATATAATGGACAAAAATCTGACAGTTTACTTGGTGCAATCAAGACACCTGCTGCATGCTTTCCAACATTACGAGTTAAATCTTCTAATTGTAATGACATATCCCACAAGCGTCGCACTTCATCATCGGCATTATCAATCCGTTGTTTTAGCTCAGGGAATTCTTCATACGCCTCAAGCAAACCATAGCCTTTAGCTGGTGTATTCAGGATTAATTTCGACAACGAATCACATAAACCATATGGCAACCCTAAAACTCGACCAACATCTTTAATTACTGCTTTAGAGGTCATTGTACCAAAAGTTGCAATCTGTGATACGGCATCGGCGCCATATTTATCTTGAACATAATGAATTACTTTTTCACGAGTTTCTTGGCAAAAATCAATATCAAAATCGGGCATTGATACCCGCTCCGGATTCAAAAAGCGCTCAAATAGCAAACTATAGCGCAGTGGATCAATATCGGTAATTCCCAGCGAAAACGCCACCAATGAACCAGCTCCAGAACCACGTCCAGGTCCAACTGGCACATTATTTTGTTTTGCCCATACAATGAAATCCGCAACGATTAGAAAATAACCCGCAAACCCCATTTGAATAATCGTTTCAATCTCAAGCTCTAGGCGCGCACGATAAGTACTTTCTTCACTCGCACGCTGTTGTTCATTTGGAAATAATTCCAGCATCCGTTGATCTAAACCAACATGCGTCAAAATAGATAAATACTCTTCCAGTGGTTCCGCATTTGGCGTAGCAAAATCGGGTAAAAAATATTTACCGAGTGTAATTTCCAAATTACACTTACGAGCAATTTCAACACTATTATGAATTGCTGCAGGAATATCACTAAATAATTCAACCATTTCTGCCGAAGATTTAAAATACTGATCTTGACCATATTTAGGTTTACGATTGCCATCGTCTAACATTTCACCATCAGCAACACATACCCGTACTTCATGTGCTAAATAATCATCTGGTTTAGCAAATTGAATCGGATGCGTCGCAACTACCGAGATTCCTAGCTCACTTCCGAGTTGCAATGACAGTTCAATTAAATCATTACTCTCTTCGCATTGAAAGCGTTGTAACTCCAAAAAGTAATTATCGCGATAACATTGCTGCCAACGTAAAATCTGTGTTCTAGCCGCACTAAATTTCCTCTGGCGACTAAATTCTCCGATATCGCCAAAAACGCCACCTGAGAGTACAATCACATCAGATTGCTCTTGAGCTAACAACCACTCTTCCTTGATATGTGGCACATCTAGAATTTTATTCTCCACATAGGATAGCGTTAACCAATCGCAAATTTGCCGATAACCTGTGATATTTTTTGCCAACAAAATTAAGCGGTAATTAAATTCAGCCCCTTCAACATTAACCTCACTACCTAGAATTGGTTTAATGCCTTTGCTACGACAATTTTTATAAAATTTAACCAAACCAAACATATTATGACGATCGGTTAAGGCTAATGCCAACATTTTATTATCTACCGCTTGTTGAATAACCGGTTTAATTCGGAGAATGCCATCGGTTACCGAGAATTCGGTGTGAAGGCGTAAGTGAACAAATTCGTGCATGATAACCTATGCTAAAAATAACGATTGAAATTTATTAATTAAATTTTGCTGTGCTAACAACAACGCTGAATTAGGCACATAGTCTAAATTAGTAACTTCACCCCACGTTGGATTAGGAAAGTGACGATCATTAATAAAGCGCGGAATCACATGCCAATGCACATGTGGTGTCATATTACCAAAACTCGCTAAATTGATTTTTTCGGGCTGAAATAACTGGCGCAAAATCTGTTCACATTTAATTACGGCAGCATACATGTTTAAATTATCCGCAATACTCAAATCAGTTAATTCTTTAAGATGCTGGTTTAAAACCACACGCAGATAACCAGGATAATCTGTATCATCGACTAAAATTATACGATACAGTTTACAATTATATAGGACATTGCCACCTGAATTGGTGCAAAAAAAACATGTAGTCATTGAATACCTAACTAGACACAGGTTATATAAAAATAAAAGATGTCGTGATGACATCTTCGTTAACTATTTGATATAATGAAAGCTGGATGGAACATCTTCAGAGTCATTAAAAGTGACAAACTCCCAACTCTCTGGATTATTTAATAATTTACGCAACAATTGATTATTAATTGCATGCCCAGAGCGATAGCCCTCGAAAGCACCAATAATTTGATGACCAATAATATATAAATCCCCAATTGCATCAAGAATTTTATGGCGAACAAATTCGTCAGGAAAGCGTAGCCCGCCCTCATTAAGTACACTCTCTTCGTCCAAAACAATCGCATTATTCAAATTACCGCCCAATGCTAAGCCATTCTTACGCATGTACTCTACCTCATACATAAAACCAAACGTGCGCGCACGGCTAATCTCTTCGATATACGAATGTTTCGCAAAATCTGCCTCAAATGTACTATATTCTTTTTTAAAGACTGGATGACCACCAAAATCAGTGATAATTTTAACTTTGTAGCCTTCAAAAGGGGTAAATTTAACCCACTTATTATCTTTATCATCACGAACTTCTATTTCTTGTTTAATTCGAATATATTTCTTCTTTGCAGCTTGTTCAACGATCTCGGCTTGTTCCAATAAATAGAGAAATGAATTTGAGGAACCATCCATAATTGGGGTTTCTTGTGCCGATAATTCAACCACAATATTATCAATCCCGAAACAGGCAAAGGCCGACATCAAATGCTCAATCGTGCCAACTCGAACTTGATTTTCATCCACCAAAGTTGAAGATAATCTTGTATCATTAATCAAAAAAGGATGACACTTAATTCGTGGACGCTCGGGTAAATCTGTGCGCACAAAACTTATCCCTTGATCAACTTTAGCTGGAAGCAGTGTTAATGAGACACGGCATCCAGAATGCAATCCAACACCAATTACACTAATCGGTGACTTGATCGTTCTTTGATAAATCATGCACGATTTTTTCTAAAGAACGCTGGCGTTGAGAAAGCATTCTTATTGAAATTCGCAAATTGATTGTTAGTAGTTGGCGCAGCTTCTGTAATTTCAGGACTTGCAACACTACCATCAAGAGCCAACTTATCTTCACGCAACAATAATTGCGCATCAGCTTTTTGTAAATCATTTAAACCAGTTGCAATAACCGTTACACGAATTTCTTCTTCGTCCATATCATCGATTTCCGCCATACCAGCTTTAAAGTCAGCATCAGGGTGAATTTTATCTTGAATTAAACCAATTATTTCATGATATTCACGCATTTTTAAAGCACCAGGTGCTGAAGAAATATTAACCAATACTCCACGCGCGCCATCTAGTGAGACATCATCTAACAATGGACTATAAATAGCTTTTTCGGTTGCTTCAGTTGCACGATGTTGGCCTTTGGCAGCACCAGAACCCATCATTGCCATACCGCGCCCAGACATAACCGTTTTAACATCGGCAAAATCTAAACTGATTAAACCAGGGGTTTTAATTACTTCAGTAATTCCACCTACCGCACCACGTAAAACTTCATCGGCTGCGGCAAAAGCATCACGCATTGAAACATCTTCGTCCAACTCGGTCATTAACTTTTCATTTGGAATCACAATTAACGAATCGACAAATTTACGCATTTCAGTAATGCCCTCATCGGCAATTTTACGGCGCTTTTCACCCTCATATTGAAACGGACGAGTAACCACTCCAACTGTTAGAATATTCAGACTCCGTGCAATATCCGCAATCACAGGCGCAGCACCAGTACCAGTCCCGCCACCCATACCTGATGCAATAAATAGCATATCGGTACCTTTTAGTAGCGCGGCTAATTTTTCACGGTCTTCCATAGCTGCTTTTTTTCCAACCTCAGGAACACTACCCGCACCTAAACCACGTGTCAAGCTATGCCCAAGTTGAATCAAATGGTGCGCTTGATTACGGCTTAAAGCCTTAGCATCGGTATTAGCGCAAATATACTCAACGTGCTTAACACCACTGCGCATCATATTATCCACCGCATTACACCCACCACCACCGACTCCGATAACTTTAATAACTTCACCTTCATGAGTCATAACTTCACCAAGGTTATAACTATTTTCGCTACCTGAAACTTCAAAGAAATGACTCATTCTTAACCCTTTACATATTCTTGAAAAAATTTTTAATTTTACTTAATGTTGAATTATGGTCTGCAACAAACTTAAATTCGTCGGCATATTTATTATATAACATAAACTCATTTGCGAAGTATAAAGCGCCAATTGCAGTGCTAAACTTTGGATTGCACACAATATCCGCAAATTCACCCTCATAGCGAGGAACTCCAATACTAACCTTAACATCAAAAAATTTACTGGCAAATTCTTTTAGATTAGCTAACAATGCTCCACCACCAGTAATAACCACTCCAGAATCAATTATATCATATAGCTGATTATTGTCTAATTGCGTTTTAACAATCTGTAAAATATCTTTCATCCGCTCTGAAATAACATCATTCAGTAACTTACGTGAAATTAAAACACTTTCACCACGATGGTCAATTAAATTAATGCCCTCATTCGTCGATTTAGTCGCATGAGAATTACAGCTACCATGAGTTAATTTTAAGTCTTCCGCCAAATTACGTGCAACTTTAAGCACACTTGCGATATCTCGAGTAATATCTTCACCGCCAATTGGAATAGATACCATATAACGCACAAATCCAGCTTGATAGACAACAACATCCGTTGTACCTGCACCGATATCAATCAAACAACAGCCAAGCTCTTTTTCATCATCATTCAAAACCGCTAAGGCCGATAAAATAGGGGCAGGAATAATTTTAGCAATTTCAAACGAACTATAACGGATGCTCTTCTTTAAGTTTGCCAATGGAATTTTACCACTTAAAAATAGATTCACATTGGACTCAACCGTTTTGCAGCTCAACTCCAATGGATTAAGCGTTAAATGCTCACCATCAACTAAATATTCTTGAACTTCATAATCAATGATTTCATAACTAGTTGGGATATCTACGCGTTTAGCATCTTCTACCAACAAACGAATAATTTCCGCATTAACCGGTAAACTACCCATTTCTTGCAAACTGTGTGAATTAAGACTACGCAAATGGTTACCAGCAATATTGGTTATTAGCGAACCAGTGGAGCAATCTGCATTAATTTGTGCTTCGTGGAGTGTCTGAGCAATTTTCTGACCAGTGCGTTCAATATCACAAACTAAACCGTTACTCATCATCGTAAAATCATTATTGCGCTTTGAATTAACAAAATAGCAGCTGCTAATACCCAAAATAGCCATCTTATCTCCCAAAGAGCCGACCAATGAAACAATTTTAGAACTACCCACATCCAAAGCAAAAATTAATTTACCGCTCATATCCATACTTTCTTTGATTTTTATAATTTAGAGTTGATCGCTAAAGCATTCTTATAACAAAAATTAATACTATTTAGATTAGGATTTAATTGGTAAAGCTTATACCAATCTTGATTTAATAACGCTAATTTTGAACTTAAGTTTTCATCACAAATTGTAACCGTTAAGTTTTTTGTTGTCACAAAGCGAGCGATTTTGGGGTTATCTAACCACAACTTAACCATACTATCATTATGTTGTAACAACACAGCTTGAATCTGTTGATACTTAGCCAACGCCACAGCGGCAGCGCTTGGTTGAACATAGAACGTTGGTAAGCTTAAACTATCATCAGCTCCACCAAAAACCTCGCCACTTTCAGCCAACAACGCATCATCACCAATTCGTGCAACAACTTTATACTCTTCAAGCGTAACTACAATGGTATGCGGAAAATGACGTTGCAGCGAGACCTTTCGCACCCAAGGCAAAGCCTGAAACTCATCTTTTAATTCCGCAATATCCAAAGTAAAAAAAGTTCCATGCAGTTTATTATGAGCGATGTATGACAACTGAACAGGTGTCACATGCTCTATATTGCCTGTAATTACAATTTTTTCAACCGTAAACCAATGCTTAACAACATATAATCCACCACAAAAAAGCAAGATCATTACGCTCAAAAAATTAACTAAATAAGCTAAACGATTATTGCGCTTAATATTATCAAAAGCAAGGTAACTTAATTTACTTACCAAGTCCAGCTCCGTCAAGGATTAATAAACAGAGTTGGTCAAAATCAATTCC
>JAIETT010000303.1 GCA_019744945.1 Burkholderiales bacterium | reverse complement strand
AAAGAATCTGGTACCAATATTAATTATGGGGGCACGAATGCATCTGCGAACATTAGTATTAAGCATAACAGCTCTAGCGCTGAGTAGTTGCGCGACTGGATATTATAACAGCGCTGCGGTAAGTGCAAGTTATTGCCGCGGCACATATCAATTAACTTGTGAATGGAGTAGTAAATGAAAGTTAGCGAAAACGGCAAGAAGTTGCTAATCGAAAATGAGGGTTTTAAAAATAAAGCTTATGATGATAGCAAAGGATTACCAACAATAGGGATTGGTCATTTGATTAAACCCAACGAACAACATTTAAAAACCAAGGTGCTAACCGATAGTGAAGTGTATGAGTTATTTACTCAAGACATTGCGCACGCTGAAAATTGGATAAATACCAATTGTAAGTGGCAACCTAATCAAAATCAGTTTGATGTGATGTGCTCATTTTTGCATCAATACAATATTGATTCGCCGAAATATCCGAATACGCGCAAAGCTTTTGCATCTGGTGATATTCCTGAAATTTGCCGCATTCTAGCTAATGACTTTAATCATGCTGACCCCAAAAAAAAAGACAATCAGCTGGTGAAGCGGCGGCAGCGTGAGTTGGCTTTGTTTAAGTCGTAGATCGTGAAAATAGCTAAAGGAAAATTCAATGCTCTGTTTTACTAAATATCAAGCTGCTGATCTCTCAGCTATTGAGCTTCAAGACCATCAACAGCATATTCGCGATGATGATCCAGCTGGTTATCGAGCAGTGGCAGAACAAATAGCACTTGCACCATCGTACACAATTTGGCACGCAGCTCATCAACGCCCACTGGCTATTATTAGTACTCCAGTGGTTGCGCCTGGCCGAGTGATGTGCTGTACATTACTAAGTCGTGATGCGGCACAACATTTACTAGGAATTACTCGAATCGTTCAAAATGGACTGCAGCGGATTAGTGCACGTCGAATTGAAGCTGTTACACAATCTAATTTTGAACAAGGTAATAAGTGGTTAAAACTTCTAGGCTTTCAACTTGAGGGCACAATGCGGTCATATGATTATCGAGGTAAAGATTTTAATTTATATTCAATTGTGAGGGGATAATATGGCAGATCCATTAACTCTAGGGATTGTGGCTGGGGTTGGTGCACTAACTGGCGCGGCATCAAGTATTTTTGGCGGCTATACACAAGCAGGTAATTATGATGCTCAAGGTAATGCATTAGACCAGCAATCTCAAATGCAGAAATTGCAAGCTCAGCAAATTGCTACCAATGGTACCAACAAACAAAATTCACAACAACAGGAGGCCGCTAAGGTGGCAGGACAACAACGTGCTGCAATTGGTCAAAGTAACTTAGCTACAACAACAGGTAGTATGGCGGATGTAATTGATGCAAGTGGCGCTAAAGCGATGCTTGATAAATACAATATTGCCTATGATACTGAAATTCAAAGTAAATCAGCAATTGATCAAGCCAATATGAGTAGCTATCAAGCGAACGTCGCACGAGGTAATGCTAAAAATAGTGTGATTGGTGGCTACATCGGCGCAGCTGGTAGTGTCCTTAGTGGCATAGGTAATTATACTAGTTGGTCACGCATTCCAACTGCTAAATAAAGGTAATAAAAAATGGCAAAATTTCCGATCTATGATCAACAAACAGGAACTACGGCGGTATCACAAGTTAGTCCAATTGCGGCAACTCAATCGCAAGATATTCCACAAGGTTTATCTCAACTATCAAGTGGTATCAATCAATTAGGTAACGCATTACATGGGGTTGCGGTTGACAATGCTAACGAGCAAATTAAACAACAACAAGAAAAAGATACCGCTTGGGCAAGTAATGTAGCTAATCAATATACCTTGCAGCAGATGCAAAATTTCCAAAAATATAGTGAAACCTCAGATCCTAGTGGTAATGGTTTTTATGATGGCTGGAATAAACAACAACAAGAGGGACATGAGAAGTTACTTGCTAGCGCTGGAACTGAACAACAAAAAAAACTACTTAGTCATTTAACCGCCTCAACGAATCTTCATTTTAATGAAAAAGCTTTAACTCAGCAAACTCAATCATCCGAGAACTACAAATTAAGTAATATTATGAGTAGCGGAAAATCTGCCGCACAAATCGCCGCCGCTGATCCAGCGCAAGCTAATACATTAATTGCGCAGTATACGAAAGTAGTTACTGAATCGATTAATGACCCCCTCAAAGCGGCAAAGCTAATAGAGCAGGGTAGAAATGATATTATTAACGCGGCATATGATACTGAAATTAATCAAAATCCCCAAGGCGTGATCAACAAGCTAACCAATGATAAATCGTTTAAAACTCAAGCGGCCAAAACTGTTTTTAATACCTCAAATGCCTTTGGAGTGGATCCTGTCTTAACTTCATTTGTCATAGGTCAAGAATCGGGCTTTAATAATAACGCGAAGAGTAACACATCTAGTGCAAAGGGAATCGGGTAGGTAATTAATAGCACCTGGAAGCAAATGATGGGTGATAAGGTACGTACAGGTAATATTGAAGATGAAACAGAATGTTCAGTTAAGTATATCAAATACTTAGACAATCGCTTACGTCCTATGCTGGGGCGCGCTCCAACTGCAGCTGAGATTCGTACCGCATACCACCTTGGTGATGGAGGCTTTCAAAAGATGGTAAATGCAGGTTCTAATGCTAAAATCGAAGAGGTTTTGCCTAGTATTATACCTACAAATCAGCACCTTAAAAATCAGACCTTAGCTAGTTATATGCAAAAACAAGATGCTGAGTTTAATAAGCACCAATCTCAATACCTTAGTGACCACCCAACACCATTTGTGACGTATGAGCAGCGCGCAAAGATTTTAACTAAAGCGCAAACAGTCCAAAATCAACTTAATGAACAAGAGAAAGTAACCCTTGAGCAACTTGAGAAAAATCATATTGCGATGGCAGCTAATGGTGAGATGGGATTTGAACCGATTAGTTTTGCGCAGCTTAGTAAAGTCTATCCTAAAAATCCAGAAGTGGCTAAACAAAAATATGATGCTTATGTGAGCGCAATCAAAGTTGGCAATCAAATTAATTATATGCAATCTATGGATCCCTCAACCCGTGCGGCTATGATCAGCCAAGCGGCACCAGATCCAAAGAATCCTGGTACCTATGCAAGTGATGCTGCACATCAAGAATCATTAATTAAAGCTAATGAGGCAATCAATAAAGCCTACCAAGAGGATCCTGCGACTCAGGCACTTAAAGATCCAACGGTACGGCAATTATCTGCCACAGGTGGCCAAGCGTTACAGACTGCAATGATAGCTAATCAAAAGCGCATGGGTGTGATTAATCCTCATTTGCTGACTAAACAACAAGAAGAGAGCACGATTCAGAAATTAAATGATACGCAAGGACTAGATACGGCAAAAGAACTTCAAGCCATGCAAGCTAAGTACGGTGATAATTTCCCACTGGTCGCTAGACAGTTGCAGCAAAATAAATCTTTATCACAAGGAGTAGTCGCGATAATTGGAGCGCCAACTGCATTGGCAGCTCAGCAGGCTTCATTAATTAGAGGTATACCATTGGATACTCTTAAAGATGCTCTACCGTCTAATGTAAAGAGCCAAGATATTGACGATGCAATAAAAAAATCTTTAGAGTCCTATAGGGCTAGTTTGCCGGATAATCAATTAGATAGCGCAACTTATGGTGACATAACTAAAAGTATTGAAAAAACAGCCTATAGTAAAGCGCGTTTTGCTAATCCAGACATTGCAGCAAAGTATGCAGTTGATATGTTTGTTGGAGCAGATAAGTATAAGTATGCTGATGGTGCTGATGGTCATACATTGCGAGTGCCTAAAAAATTTGATGAGCACCAAATCGCTTATAGTGCTAAAGCAGTGGTAAATAAATTAGATAAAAATAATATTGATTTTAATGGAGTACCACTACAAAAAAATTCGTGGTATATGACTGATGATGCTGAGGGATATTTGAATCAAATTAAGGAAAAATCTTATTGGCAAACCAATCAAGATGACAGTGGTGCTAGTTTGTTTTTCACTGGATCCGATGGGAGAGCGTACCCAGTTAAAGATAAATCTGGTCAATTAATCACTAAATCATTTGATGAACTATCTGTTCTTGCTGCACCTCCAAAACCATCCGAGCACATCACATCACCGTATTCATTTTTAAAGGTAGAAAACAATGACTGATCAATTCCAACCAATGAATTTACCGTATGGCTATACTGCAGAAACCAAGGCACAGCCTGAAGTAATGGCTCCAGCCAGTGAAGTACGTAAACCAAGTTTTGGCTTATCCATGGCAGCAACCGCCTATGGTGTTTTAGCTGATGGGCCAACTGCTACAGTAGGAACGTACATTGATACTAAGCTTGGAATGCCGACTTGGGATAATACTCACGGTTTAGCAACACCTTCCCGCGTTAGTTATATGCAGCAGGATAAAACAGATCAGCTTTGGATAGAGGCTGGTATTCCAGATAAAGCCCCCGATGCTACAAAATATAATAGTGTGGCAATATACTATTTATTGGATAAAGCTAAACGCCGTCAAGCAATGCGCGACATTAATGACGCTACGGAATATAGTGCCGTTGGTACTACTTCAAGAGCAGTAGCAAGTTTAGGCTTAGGTATGCTTGACCCAATTAACCTAGCGACGGGATTTTTCCCTGCGGCTAAATTATTTAGTGCCGTTGGAATGAAAGGCGCTGCAGCTGGTGTTACTGCATTATCTGCTAAAGGTGGGATGTCTAAAGCTGGAGCAATAGCCGCGGGCATAACAGCTGAAGAAGCTGCAGCTGCAGTTGCACCATCATTAGCGGGTAGAGTTGCTGCACGTACGGCAGCTGGAGCAATTGAGGGGGCAGTTGGTAATGTGCCACTTGAAGCTGTTACTGCACCAATGCGCTCATCAATGGGTGAGGATTATACCGCTGCAGACAGCATGTACAATTTGGCATTCGGTGCGGCTTTAGGTGGTGGTATTCATGTAGTTACTGGTGGCATGGGTCATCATGTTACACCAGAATTATTAGCTCAAGAAAAACAAGCTAACTCTCCCGTTGAAAAATTCAAGGTGGGATTAACCGAAGAGCAGCGCGCCCAATATGTAAACCCAGAAAATGGATTAACTCATGAGGGTGTAAAAGAACTTAAGCATCAAACGTTAAAAGAAATTTATGGCGATACTCCAGCATTAGAGCGGCTGGCCCAAAGCTCTAACCCAGAAATTTATAGATTAAGCAGCAACTTAATTGAAGCTAGCACCCAGATAAACCCCGCTAAAGTTGAGGTTAGTAATTTGTCAATTAAAGGTGATTTAATTGAAGCTCTGGACAATATAGCCAATAAGCACGAACCGCGCCAAGAACCTAACTTGATACAGTCTGAAACTGTAGCAAGTACGCAAG
Organism: Burkholderiales bacterium; assembly: GCA_019744945.1. Classification (GTDB taxonomy): domain Bacteria; phylum Pseudomonadota; class Gammaproteobacteria; order Burkholderiales; family UBA11063; genus Aquella. The sequence continues at coordinate 8,181 of JAIETT010000303.1, read as the reverse complement.
AAGAGCCAGTCTTTAAACCGGAGGTTGAGAAGTTAACTAATTTCATTGATCAGAATACCACCAGTCCGCGAATGATTGCCGAAGTGGTAAATAACTACAATCAAGCCGTAGAAAATTTAGCAGCGCATGAATTGCCGCTTGCGAATAAGAGCGAGCTATTAGAGCAAGCCATGCAAGGCGTTGAGCCTAGCGCTAAAGAGCTAGCTGAGCTAGCAACCCATGGTACTAAAGAATCTGTATTAAAAGCAGCATCAATGCAAATGGTTGATGGTAAAACTCCAACTGTTAATGCTATGCTTAAATCCGATGAGAATATTGGTCGTGCTAACCTCGATGATATTAAACAAGAATTGCGCCGTGCTGATGATCCACAAAATAGCTACATTACCAGCGACTTACCTAAGCGCTCAGAGATTGAAACACCGCTGCCTTTTGCTAATGAGATTGATTATGCCAAAGAAATACCTAAGTTAAATGATCAAATTAAGCAAATCGAAGAGTTATCCAAGATGGGTTTATATAGCCGTAAAGCAAAAGGTGAGAAGTTTAATCAACCCGAATCACGTGAAGCTAAGTTTAGCCGAACGTTGGAAAAATATAAAAAGCAAGTTGATGATTTTTTTGCTGGTAAATTTAAAACCTCTGATAAATTAGAACTTGGTGAAGTTCCTGACGTATATCAAATGGTTGGATTATCCGCTAAAGATGTAGTCATGCGCGAAAAGAATGTTAGAAAAATTAGCGGTGGTGAAGATGTATATCATGGTCATGGTTTAACCGAAGAGCAAATCAAACAAATACCTGAACAACTGGCAAATCCTGTAATGATTTTTAAGTCGACATCAAAGCAAAATCCTAATGGCATTGTTGTATTAACTGAGTTGAAGGGTAAAGATGGGTTTCCGATTATTGCAACCTTAAATCCAGATAAAACCGTGCATAATTTGGAAGTTCATGAGTTTACATCTGCGTATGGTAAAGATCCGCTTGAGTATGGGAATAAAAATTGGTTTATATTACATCATGAAAAAGATAAAATTTTATACCGCAATAAAGAAAAGGTCGATAATCTCCGTAGAGACCCTGCGCTCTCAGGGGCACAGGACGCGGAAATTAACGACCTAATCAATAGCGCTAGTATATCAGACGAAAATGGTTTAGTCAAGTACGTTGCAGAAAAAAATCAAGCGGAACAAGCTAAACTAAACTCTAAAACTGTGCTCACCGAAGCCATCGCCAAATCATTCGGCACAGATACCGAGAAGCTTTTGGCAACTGGTAAAATTGAAGTGGTTAGCTCGGTTAAAGATTTACCTGGTGGCGAACACCCTAACGATGTTAAAGCAATGACCTATAAAGATAAAGCCTATTTTGTAGCGGACAATCTAAGCCCAGAAGCTGCTCGCAATGTAGTGCTACATGAAGTTGGCGTACATTCTAATATGCGAGAATATCTTGGCGGAGATAAGCAGTTCAATGATTTAATTAAACAACTTAATAATGTGCTAGAGCAACACGACGATTTAGGCCGTATAGTTGATGCGGCTGTACCAGCAGATACTCCAGCTAAGTTCAGAAATGAAGAGCGCCTTGCATACATGATTGAAAATTTACCAGAAGTGCCATTTGTGCAGCAGGTGATTGCCAAGGTACGCGCATGGATGTATAAAACATTCCCATCAATTGGCAAACACATGCAATTAACCGATAATGATATTGGCGCATTAGCTGTGGCTAGCTTACGTAATTACGCTAAGCGTGATAGTATTAGTATAGGAGGACATGACTTTAAATACTCACGAGATGCAGAGGTTGTGGAGGGTGCAAAAGTAGAGCTTGATGCACTTAATGATGCAATTGAGCGCACAGCAAAAATAAGAGAGAGGCTTTTACGTGATCCGTATTCCTTGGTTGATATTGCCGATGCAAATACATTTCACGATTATGTTAATCAAAATCTAATGAATATGAACAAGGAAGATGCCAAAGAGTTATATACTGATATTGGGCGTGCCTATTATCGTTATCGTGAAATGAGCACACCTAACCCTGAAGTTGCAGCAATCAATTATGCGCTGGATAAATGGGAATATGGACAGCTTGCTCATAAGGTAGCAGTTACTCACGACAAAGCACTGATTACTAAGCGAATTGCTTATTTAAAAAAGAACTGGGCTGGCCGTGAGAAAGACGGAATAAACACCTTGTTAGTTGGTTCAACTCGTCAGCGTGAGGGTAGCCGTGCATTTACGCTTGGATCGGAACTTGTTAATAGCGAACGGTTGCATTTAGGTAATTTCATGGCTGATCTTAAGGGCGCTGAACTTGAGGATGCCTTTCTTAAAGGGGTCTTTAATGATGACATTATGCGTGCAATGGAGCTACTTGAAGCAGGCAAAAAAACAGATCACCTAGCACCAGAAGCGGTTAAGCTTGCTCAAATCATCCAAAAAAGCTACGATGGAATAACCAATGATTTACGCCGTAATGGATTAGTGGTGAATAAAGTTAAAAATTACTTTGCAAATCAGCAGTATATGCATAATGAGATGTTAATCAAAGCTGCAGGATTTGAAAAATGGCGCGATGTAGTTCGTAAGACTTTAGATTATGAAGCTACCGCTGAAGCTCTAAATATGAAACCCAGTGACATTAATGATGAATTTTTACAAGGTGTATTCAATCATTTATCAGGAGCTAAACATATTGCAAAAGATGGTAATTTAGGTGCTAAAGTATTTACGGGTAATTCATTGCGAGCCGTTAAAAATCAACAGCGTAAGCTCCATTTTAAAGATGCAGATGCCGTTATTGAATATCGTAACGAATTTGGTAATCGGGATTTTCAATCATCGGTAATTGGTACTATGAAAGCAAATACCAGAAAATTAGCTTTAACTAAAACGCTTGGGGTTAATTACGAACGTAACTTAAAAGAGATCGCAGAAGATTTTAGAAAGAGTTCACCTGTACTGGAGACTCGTAAAAAATTATCTTCGTGGATAGATAAAAATATGCTGGACCAGCTTAAATCAATGGATGGAAGAGCCGATCGACCTGTTAATGAATTAGGAGCGCGAGTATGTAGCAATATTCGTGCGATTAAATCCATGGCTAGTTTGGGTATGGCAACCATTTCGGCAATTTCAGATGTAGTTAATGCCGCAGCATTTTTAAATCAAAAGGGAATGGGGCGCGGAGTGGTGGTTGATAGTATCGCAGGATTAGCTAAGGCGTTTAAAGGTTTTAGTGCAGAGCATAAGCAGTTTATTGCTGCCAACGGTGTATTTGCTGAATCGGTATTATCAAATGCTTATCGTTTTGGTGAAGCGGATAACTCAGTTGGCAAATGGTTAGCTAAATCCCAGCATATCTTTTTTAACATGACTGGCTTAGACCAGTGGACCAATAGCACCCGCTTAAATGCAATGGATAGCCTAATGTACCACATGGCTAGTTATGCCGATAAAGAACACAGTCAATTAAGTAAGTCATTACAACGTTCACTAGGGATGTTTAATATTGGTGAGTTAGACTGGAATTTAATTAGACAATCTAATCTCAAGCAATTGGACGGACGTAATTATTTAGGAACCAGTGAGTTTGAAAGTTTGCGCCCTAAAATTGAAGCTGAGTATGCACAACAAGGCATTAGCGGTGACTTATTGAAGGCCGCAACCGATAAACGCTTAGAACAACTTAAACGTAATATGTACAATTTTTACATGGATGGTATGGCATCAATGATCATTGAGCCAAATGCAGCTACTAAATATTATGGTACTTGGGGCGGGCAAGCACCTGGTACAGTAATTGGTGAATTAGCCAGATTTGCTATGCAGTTCAAATCATTCAGCGTTGGCTTTATGCGGAATACTTTATTTGACAAGCTTTACGAACGTCATGATAGTTTTTGGGGTAAAAATGGTTATCTAATGGATACTAGTGCAGAGGGTAAACTTCAAAAAATGCATATGGCTAAATTCATTGCTGGGTTAACCGTTGCTGGTTATATGGCTGGCATGATTAAAGATTTACTTAAAGGCAAAGAACCACGCCCAATATTTAAGGATGATGGTTGGCCGAATGGAGAGACCTTAACCGCAGCATTTTTACAAGGTGGTGGCGCAGGTATTTATGGGGATTTCATGTTTGGCGATTACAATCGCTTCGGTGGTGGGTTAGCTGATACTCTAATGGGTCCAGTAGGGGGGCAAGTTGGACAGTTAGCTGCAATTGGGGCTGCGCTTAGACCTGCTCTTATAGGTGATGACACACCTGATGTTGGGGCTAAAGTTGCACGCTTAGCAATCGGCAATACTCCATTTGTGAATACGTTTTATACTAGTGCGGCGTTTAACTACTTATTTGCATATAGCCTACAAGAAAAATTAAACCCAGGTTATTTAAACCGTATGGAACGCAATATGAAGAAAAACAATGATCAAGAGTTTATGTTTCCACCTAGCGAGTATGCTCCACAATGGTAGATTCGTGCTATAATTACTTAATCAAAACGTTGTGATAACGCTTGGGAGATAAAATGTTACCATCAGAACAATTACGTATTCAATATAAATGTGACGGACAAACTACACAGTTTACTGTGCCATACTATTTTTTACAAGATCAAGATCTGCGTGTCGCAGTGACTGACCTCAACACATCAACCACAATATTACTCAAATTAAATAGCGATTACACTGTAACTGGAGCTAAAAGCATTTCAGGTGGTATGATTACTACTAAAGTTAAATATGCTAATAATCTTTCGTTAGATATTTCGCGGATTAATATTTCGTTAACTCAGTTACTTAACTTAACTCGCAATGGGTCGCTACCCGCCGAATCAGTTGAAACCTCATTAGATAAAATTACTATGTTGCTGCAACAAATCAATGCGGCAATGGCTAATACAATCCGTGTTCCCATTGATGATCCATTAAATCATAATCTGATGTTACCCCTGGCCAAACAGCGTGCGCGGAAATTTTTGATGTTTGACGAACAGGGTAACATCAGCGTTGATTATGATGCCTTAGCTATTGCTGAAGAAACACGTCAAGCTTCCAGCTCCGCTAAAAGTAGTGCTACGGCATCGGCCAGTTCTGCGGCTGTATCACTACAACATGCTAATGATTCGCATAATTATATGGATGAATCACGGCGCTTTATGGAGCAGGCCGAAGCAATCGATCTTGGCTATTTTAGGCAAGATGCTGTCGGTTCAGTTGATAGAACATTTGTTGATAAAGTCCGTGAAACCGTCTCAGTTAAAGATTTCGGCGCAGTTGGTGATGGTGTAACCGATGATACTGCAGCTATTCAAGCTGCAATTAATGTTACAATCGGTAGAATAGAGTTTGTCAGAGGTGAAAAATACAGAGTAACTTCATCTATCATGTTGAAATCTAATATTATTATATCTGGGAATTTAGCTCAGATTATTGATGACTTATCCAGTAGAAGCTCTATTTTTGGTTCTAATGGCTATGTAGAAAATATTATTATTGAGCAGTTAGAGTTTATTGGCGATGGATTGTGGACTGACATTCCTTTCGAGAATAGATATTCAGAAGGTAAGTCAGTTGGTTTTACTACCGAAACTGCAGCTATTCAATTTTTACAATCAAAAAATATACTAATTAATAAAAACAGTATCCGCAACATAAATCAAGCAATCAATATTTCCGGATCTGAAAATATTAAGATAACAAATAATAACATCACCAATACTGGACAGTCTGCAATCCGAGCAGATAATGTCTTAGATATAACAATTAAAGATAACAATATCAACGGAATATTTGGCAACACGACAAAACCCGGTGATGTCAATGTAAATAATAGTAAATTTGCAGATGGTCTATATTTGGGTAGCGTCATCAATTCGGTTATCTCTAATAATTCTATTCAAAACATAACTAGAATTGGGGTGGTAATTGACCTATGTGCTAATTACAGTAAGGAAAGCCCTAAAAGCTCTAATATATTAATTAGCAATAATACGATTACTAATTTTGTCGGACATAGGGGTACAGAACTGAATGCAGCAATCTGGGTCGAACCATACTACAATGATGGCAGGATTTATATCAATGATAATTTTATTTGCAATCCTAATTTGTTGGAGGACTCTAGAATCCGTGGAATACAGTTATATTGGGGCGGTATCGCGAAAGGTAACTTAATTCAAAATGTATGGATTGCAATTAATGGTGATAGTTATAGTTTTATTGATAATCAAATTAAAAATGTAGTCATAGCAAGCTCTCTAACCGATTATACACCAAATGATAATACGATTATCAGACAATCAATCATCACTAACAATATATATGATGAGGTTGGTGCAGCTCTTACTATTGTAAGCTCAGGTACTCCTCCACTCGACAGAGTTCTGGATTTTTCTAAAAACATTATAAACGTAAGCAATAAAAATATTAATTTAAATCAGCCTTGTAGCGATGATGATTTAGATGATTTTAATTATTCACAGCAACCAATTTTGAGCTTAACAAGTAATAATGCTAATAATAATTATAGAATTGTTGATAATGTTATTAATAACAACTCTACATTTCGTGTAATTGTAGTTCGCCCCGGTGACGCATCAAAAAAATCACAAAATAATGGCACTTATCTTATTAAGGATAATGTGATTAATAATAGTGAGCGTTCTGATGCGATTTTATTTGGGGCTCAACAAACAGGTTATAATGTTAGTATAATCAATAATGAATGTATGGGTTCAGTATCTATTATAGACTTTACATCTACTGATCTGAATCAATACAATATACTTGTTAAAGATAATCAAATAAACAGCTCAAACGGCTACGGAGTGTATATATCATTAAGTAAATCTGGTCAAGTAGGCAATTTAAAAGTAACTTTACAAAATAACAACATTCAAAATTCAGCACTGGCAGGTATAAGAATAATGCAATCGACCACTGGAAATATTAACGGATATGTTAATATTAATAACAATACGATTGTTGACTGCGCTGCTAGCGCTGTTAGTGAATATGACAAGAGTGCAATATTATTGCAGCATGCAACAGCTCCTGCACTATGTCATTATTTTATTAATAATAATCTTCTGATAACGAGCGCATCAGCAACCTCTACAACCGGTCAACTGTATGGAATATGCCAGATGAATATCGGGTCGTTAAGATCAACCTCTGCATTCATAAGAAATAATACATTTATATTTAATGGTCAAATTTCCAACTATCCACAGAATCTGAATATTAAACCGTCTAGCCTCTCGTTTTCTTCTGGCTATGATACTGACATTCCAATGTGTTACGATGTGCTGAATGCTAACAGTAACATTAATAGTAAGCTGCCAATTCTGTACGGTGCCAAGGAAGCAATCAAGCTAAATGCTGATGGAATCGGTCAGACTTTTTTAGGTTTTATGGCGCAGAGTCCGACGAGTTCTAATTATAAAAATGGTGACTATGTTCTGAATGTTAACCCAGACCCAGATGTAGTGACCGGGTGGATGTTTACTGCAGGGGGCTGGAAAAGTTTCAAATAGAACAATTTGCTAAACAGTTACAAGCTGTTATGTTTAATTAAATCGTTGATCAGTTTGCTGGTAATTATTGGTATTACGATGCTCTAGCCACTGGTGATAGTGGAACCATGCCAGCTACACCTAAATTTCTGCAGAAATTTTTAACACTATAAAGACCTAAAAAAAAAGCCCCTTTAGGGGCTACTCTCATGCTTAGTTAGCTCTTCATATAACAAAGTATGTACATTAATAAACTGTTTTACCTTTCCAGCAACATAGCGGCGCTGGCTCCAGCTCATACCGTCCAAAACTTTCATTCTCGACTGTGTAATTTATTCCATTGTAATTGACTTGTTCGCCGACGATTAAGCCGTGGCGTGCTAGAGGGTGATTTGAATTGATTTTCATGATTGATACTCCAAATAGAAAAACCCAGATGTAAATCTGGGCTTGGAATATTATTAATTATAATCTGTGATAGTTCAAATTATGATTAATAATACTAGTTTAGTTAAGTGATTTTTTTGATTGATTTTGTAACCAACAATGCCATATTAATGCCATTTGGTATTTTGATGTAATTAGAACAGTATGTTGATGGTGCGGAAGAAGAGACTCGAACTCTTACGCCTCGCGGCGCTGGAACCTAA
>JAIETT010000160.1 GCA_019744945.1 Burkholderiales bacterium | reverse complement strand
GCGGTGGTGTTTAAATTAAAAGCCGTGCCGTTCATTGATTTTTCTGGTCTCAGTGCGTTTCAGGAAACTTTGGAAAAGTTGCATCGTCAGAAAATCACAATTTATTTATATGGTGTAAATCCACAAATTAGCGCTAAATTTGCTGAGGTTGGCTTGTTGAAGTTAGTTGAAACTTCTAGTGTTTTTTATTCGATGCTGCAAATTGTTAAATACGATAACAGTCTGAGTGTAAACGCAGATTCAGATTCTGGGGTTGTGAATAATAGCAACTAGCTTTTTGCGTTATTTTGCTTGAGAGTTTGCATTTATCTGCTGCTATAGTTTGGTTTGTGCTGTATAATAGCGACTGTTTTTATTGGCTAAACTAAATTATTCTGGTTAATTTAATCTTCATTTCGCATGGTGTTTAATTTCTTTGCGTGAGATTAATTTATTTTCAGGTTTTTCATAAAGTAACTCTTATTCAAATGCGCAAATTTATTCCATTCTTTGGCTTAGTGTTGGCTGGCTGTTCTTATTTTTCGCCAGATTATCATAAGCCAGTAACGCAGATCCCGCAAAATTGGTCAACACGCCCACAAGGTATTGAATCAGTTAGTGAAAGCTTGCCCTATTTAGCGTGGTGGCAGAAATTTAATGATCCAGAGTTAAATCGCTATATTGAAAGTGGTTTACAGTATAATATGACAATTCAGGTTGCCAAAGCTAATTTGGAAGCGGCACAAGGTCAATTGCTAGCAGTTAAGCTTAATTGGATTCCGATGCTCAACTTATTTGGCGGCGTGATTAACGGTTCCTCACAAAATAGTATGGCACCAATCGGTAATCTTGGAGCCATTGCCAATAGCGGCGCTTTTTTTGCAATTTTACCATCTTATACCTTAAATGTATTTACGAATTATACTTTGCAAAAGCAAGCTGGCTATAATGTCGAGGTCGCCAAAAATGCTGAGTTAAGCGTGCGTTTGGCAGTGATTGGACAAGTTGCGTCCGCGTATTTTTCTAATTTAGCTCAGCAACAGTTGCTGGTGCAGTTTACCAAGCTTTATACGGATGTAGGTGAATTAGTAACTATCGCCAGCGAGTTGGATAAACGTGGCTTAACCAATAGCGTGAGTGTTGATGAACTCAAAAGTAAACAACTTCTAATTAAAGGGCAATTGGCGATAGTTCAGAAAAATCTAACCGCAACGCAAAATGCATTACGCTTATTAATCAATCAAACCCCAGGTTTAACGAAGAATTTAAATCAATTTGCTAATATAAACCCAAATCAAATTATACCAGGTAATCTACCTGTGTCAGTGCTTGCCGCGCGTCCCGATATTTTGAAAGCTGAGGCACAATTAAAAGCCGCGAATGAGGGAATTAGCGTTGCTTCAAGTGCGCTGCTACCGGGGGTTAACTTGAATTATTTTTATGCGCAGGGTTCAGGTCAGCAGACCTTTAATAATCCAATTCCAAATGTTAATACAGAAAATAGCAATCAGCAGAGTTATTATGCTGCATATGCCAATTGGACCATCTCGCCGAGTGTCTTTGGCACGATTAATACCAATAGTGCGTTATTTAGAGCTTCGTTGGCACAATATAAATTTGCGGTCAATACCGCTTTGCATGAAGTGGATAATGCGTTAGCCGCGAATAATGCCTTAAATCAGAAAATGCGTAGTGATACAGCTGCATACTCAAGTCTGGAAAGTAATATTCAAGTTAAACAGGCTATGTTAAAGCGTGGTTTAACGACGTATATGGTAGTTAAAACTTTTGCTCTGGAACAAGATTTGTTAGCAATTGATTTAACTCAGACTAAATTGCAACAGTTGATTTCACTGGTGAATTTGTATCAAAGCTTGGGCGGTGGTTATCAATATAATGAATCAGCTCTGGCTGAAAGTAAATAAGTTAAGGTTATAAGTATGAAGAAAATTCTTAAGAAATTTAATTTTGCAACATTGATTTTTGCAACAGGTGGCGTAATTGCGCTGGGTTACTTAACGACCTATTGGTTTCCCGTGACGGATAATGCGTTTGTGGTTGAAAATACTACTTCATTGTCTTCGGCCGTGAGTGGTCATATTCAAGAAATTTATGTGCAAAATGGACAGAATGTTAAAGCAGGTGATCCAATTTTACGGATTAAACCTGAAAAATATAAGTTTGAATATAGTGGTGTAAAAGCCCAATATGATCAAGCTCTGATTGGTCTGCAAGTTATTGCCGCGCGGATTAATGTTACCAAATTAGACCTCAAGGCTGCGCAAGATCAGCTTGAACGGATGAAATATGAATATAAGCAGAAGAGTGATCCAGCGGTTAGCAAAGGCATTCCCCAAATTGAGCTTAAGACTCTCGAATATAATATTAAATCACAGGCAGATGTTGTTGCATCATTGGCACAACAAATTGTATTAGAGCAAACTGAATTAAAGCAGGCTCAGGTTGGTATTCAAACACTCAAAGCAGCCAGTGAAAAGGCCGCTTTAGATTTGGGTGATACTTTATTACGCGCACCAGCCGATGGTTATATTCAAAACTTATACCTTGGTGCTGGCAGCTCTGCGATTGCTCATGCGGGCTTATTTAAATTTGTTGATACGGCGAACACCTATATTCAGGCTAATTTTAATGAAACTGATTTAGCCAATGTGCATGCTGGCGATGAAGTTTTAATTTTCCCACGCGCCTATTTGGGACATAAAGTCTTCCATGGGGTGGTGATGTCAGATAATTGGTCAGTTGAGCGCCAACATGTTATTCCGCTTGTTGAAGATCAAATAATTATTAGCCAGAATCACTGGTTAAATTTACCACAGCGCTTACCAGTTCAAATTAAAGTTGTGGATAATGATAAAAATTATCAACTGCGCCCAGGTATGAGTGCGTATGTTTATATTCGCACTAAATAATGCGAATTAAATTAAATTTTGCTAGCGTAGATAATTATGTTTATTTATAAACTAAGTAGTTGGGTGGATCGTTATGATCCATTTTGGTATGGGCGTTTAATTGCGCTTAAAGCCGCTTATCTTGCGATTGGTCTATTTATTGCTAATTTAATTTTGCAACCACCGCTGCCAACCTTAGTTATGTTGTTTAGTGCAGTTGGCGTACTGATCGCTGAACTACCTGCAATTAATGATTTGAATAAAAAAGATAATGTTTACTTAGCTTATGTGATTTTAATTTGCTTAACGGTAGACATTTTCTCAAGTAGTGTTTATCTTAAGGGCTGGTTTATTCTAGCGGTTTCGGCGTGGGCATATGTATTATATTTTGCGTTACGCAAAAAACCCGAACTATATGCACTAGTTAGTGCGGTTTTGATGTTGGGGATGATTTCTCTGGAAGGCTATAATAGCGGCAATTTCTTCAGTATTTTGAATACGTTATTCTTTATATTGGAGTTTTCCTTAATTGCGTTTTGGTTACACAAATTCTTTCCATTTTTATATTCGCGGATTTGGATGAGCAGTATTTTACGCAGCTTAGAAACTTTGCAAAACATGCTGACAGAACTTTCAATCGCGGACAGTCAAAAATTATTTCGTCAATTACAGGTATCCGAATCAAGTTTAAATTTGCTGGTCAAACAGTCTTATCGACAAGAAGCGCGGTTGATTACCGATTTATTGTCACACTACCATTACTATCTGAATGATTTACTGGAGAATAAATTAACACCAGCTCGTGAATTAGATTTAATTGGCGCTGATTTGTTGCGTTTGGAGCAGGCGGTGCGTAAGCAGTCAGAGTTCTATTATTCGCCGAATCGATCATCCGCATTGGATTTAACTACTCATAATCAAATCTATCCACAATTACAAGCCTCTTGGAACAAATTATGCGCACTCGTGAACAGTTAATTCATTTACGGATTATTCATGTCGTGGCGATGCTGGCAACCGCGTTGTTTATCTATCAGTTTAGCCAATGGGATGATGCGTTATGGATTCCAATAACGGTTCTAGCGATTATTGGTCCATTTAGCCCTGGATTATCAATTAATAAAGCTCAGCAACGTGTTTTAGGTTCAATTGCTGGGTTACTCTTGAGTTTGATCTTTTGGTTGGTAATTCATTACAATTATAATTTATTAGTGCCATTAGCGGTGGTGTTAATCTATTGTATTGCCTATACATTATTACAAGAATATACCTTTTTCATAATGTTGGTCACAATTATGCTGTGCATTAATTTTGATTATATGAATTTATTTTTTAATAATGAAATTTTTTATTTACTAAGTCGCGGTTTGTGCGTTTTAACTGGGGTCATAATTTGCCAGTTTTATGAATATTGCGTATTTAAATCAAGCTATACGAATGCAACCAGTTTGGTACAAAAAGAACGTTTAGATGCCTTGGTGGTTACGGCTTGGCAACAAGTTAGTTCGCTGGCTTCTTCAGCTCGTCCAGCGGTGGTAACTGAGCTAAATCAATGTTTAGTACCATTAGTTAACAGCTTAACTGAATTGCAACAACTCAAAGAGAGCTGTCAATATAGTTATAGCGAGCAGGGCGAAACGCTAATTTTAATTGAACATTATCAGGAAAAATTAACTTCTATTTATAAGTGGATTAGTTTGCAAGGATTTAATCTACTGCAGTCAGAACCGCAGCAAGCCATTTCGCAAGTAATTGAATTAAACGAAGATAGTTTAGAGCAAAAGTTCAGTGACTAAGAGTTGCTGAATTTCATCGATCAAGACTTTACGTGTGAAATTACGCCGATAAACTAGACTAATCGTGCGCGTTTGCATGCCGCCACTAATTGGTTTCATACACAAATTGGGCGGTAAATTATGCTGAGCTAATTTAGGTAAAATACTAACTCCAATATTCATAGCAACCATATACTTGATAGTTTCTAGTGAGCTAGTGGTAATTAAATTAGCAATTTTGTTTTTGCTCGGATCACAATTGGGGCAAATTTGTAGTACTTGATCGCGAAAACAATGTCCATTGCCTAATAAAAGAAAAGTTTCTTCAGCAAGGTGCTTTTGCATTACTTTGTTTAATTTGGCAAATTTGTGTTGCGTTGAGCAAATTAGGTTTAATTCATCGCAGCCTAATTCGATTTGAACTAAATCATGATGGTTTACTGCGGTTGCCAGTAGGATTAAATCTAATTCACCCGCGAGTAATTTTTTGATTAAAACCTCGGTGTAGTTTTCCTCGACGACCAATTTTAATTGTGGTGTTTTTGCAATGATGTCGCCAACTAATTTGGGAAATAAATAAGGCCCAATGGTTAGAATTGCACCAATTCTGAGCGGTTGAGCATAAATATCTTGCTGCGTTTTAGCCAGATTAATTAATTGTTCGGCTTCGCTGAGGATTTTTTGAGCTTGTTCAATTAATTGTGCACCACTAGGGCTGATCAAAATCTGGTGATTGTCGCGTTCAAAAATGGTAATGCCTAGATTTTCTTCTAGTTTCTTGATCGCAATGGATAAAGTTGGTTGTGACACAAAACACTTTTGCGCAGCCCGCGCGAAGTGTTTTTCTTCAGCGAGGGCTAGCAAATAGCGTAAATCGGTTAAACTAAAATTAAGCATTAGTTGCTTAGATCTTTCCGACTTAACAAGTAATTAATTACAACTTGTTGTGAACGCTCAGAGAACTCAACTAATTGTTCAGCACTAGATTTAATTTGGTCGCCTTCAAAGCGATTAACTAAAGTTACTGCAATCATCGTGGCTGGAATTTTAGCTAAATTACAGAATGCACCGAGGGCACAGGATTCCATCTCAAAATTACGGATATCTAAAGCATGTACTTTTTCAAAGAATTTAGCCCGGTAGTCATGATCACGGCGTGCACGCATTGCGCCATCATAACGACATTGTCCCAAATAAAAATCATCCGCAGCAACGCTATTACCGCTAACAATTGGAAATGGTAGCTTATCTGGTTGAGCTGCTAAAATTCGTTCAACTAAAGCTAAGTCGGCATGGGTTGGTGTATCAACACGCTGATCAAGTTCATAGGTTGTGTAGTAGGGTTCTAAATTTGGCATATAAGCATTCTTCGTTACCACGACCGTACCTGGTTCAATTCCAATTCCGCCAGAGGTTCCAACTCGGATGTATTCAAGCTGAGTATTGCCAGCAAAATGTAATAATTTAGTAACGGCGTGCAGCAAAGCATCAATTGTTACATTACCCATGCCGTGCGATACCGCAAGCACACTGCCAACACGATAGACTGCAAAATTACTTGTATTAACTAAGTTAACTGGTTCAAAGAAACGTGTGTCAATTCCAGCAACGTGTTTGGCTAATTTTTTGGCTAACAATGCTGAACGTTTACTACTGCCTTGCATTATGACGTAACGAATGTTTCTGAATTTATCCAAGTTTGCAGGAGTTAGCTCTAAGTTAAACAAATATAAGAATTGTTCTGGGTTTTGATCTAAGAGTGGATTGATCTGCATAATTAATCTCGCTTTGTATTACATAAAATATAGTTAATTATCACTTGACCTGCAGCGGTAAGTACAGGGGAGAGCTTGTCGTTGTCAACACGCAATGATGGTTCATTATCGTTACCTTGCAAGCGATCCGCCACGGCAGCCAGGACTACGCAGCCAGGAATGCCCATTTCATGGCAAAAAGCAATAAAACAGCTGGATTCCATGTCGATTCCTCGTGCACCTGCAGCATACGCGTTACTTAAGTATTCGTGAGCTTGTTGCTTGGTATAATTGACAGCCAGTGCACCATTAGTGCGCGCTTGACCGTTATAGAAGCTTGAGCTAGCGAGAATTTTACCTTGTATGATAGCTGCTGCATCGGGGTTAGCAGCTATTAAATCTGTACTTAGTTGTTCATCCAAAATAGTTGGATAAGTATAATACTCACCAAACTCAATATTAGACCATTCTGCTTTAAGTTGTTGATTTAAGGCTTGATTAGCTACTACAATACTGTTTTCTGCTATATTTAGACCGCCACCTGGGCTAAAGCGGATGAATTTGTAATCTTCAACGCCAGCATGCCACATTAGTTTCACAATTTCATTTAGACAAATTAACATTGAAGGGAAGCCAACACCATGTGAAATGATGATGGTGTTACCAACTTTATAGATGTGATAACGTTCGTCTTTTGCAATGGTTTTACAGGTGATGTTGACATCGTTTAAACCATAATAAGCGCGAGTAAATTGATTGGCAAAATAATCTGCATTTGAGAATGAACGGGTTAATACCACGTATTTTACATCACCAAATTCACCTTTAAGATCCATGCTGGAGTCAAGTCCAAGATGGTATAAATAATCCACATCCAATTGCTGGAAATGCGGATTTAATTTTGATTTATCCATTGATTTTCCCTTTAGATTTTGCATAAATGAAAGCGCCAGTTAATGCAGTGAAGAATAGCATCAATGCAAAACCGCCAAATACTTTAAATTGTACCCAAACATACTCGCTAAAATGGAACGCGATAAATAAGTTTAGCGCTCCCATGATGATAAAGAAGCCAACCCAGAGTAGATTTACTTGGTTCCATGTTTTATCATCTAATTGGATTTGTTCTTTTAATAAGAGCTTGATACCGTTTTTATTAAGTTTAGCTGATATGAATAAAGATACCCCAAATATCCAGTATAGCATTGTGGGTTTTAACATAACAAAGGTTTTATTGTGCAATGCAATAGTTAATCCACCAAAAAGTGTGATCAAAATAGTGCTAATCCAAGTATTTTTGCCAATTTTACGATAAAGAATTTGATATAAAATTAACTGCAGCCAGCTAGCAATAATACAAACTAAGGTTGCGGTATAAATATTTTTGGTAAAGTAGTAAACCAGAAAGAAGCTAACGAGCGGGAACATTTCAAATAAAATATTATTCTTCATCTAATTTCCTACAAAATGAAGTTGAGTAAAAAGCTTGGCTAATTGGTCTTTTTTAGAATCGCCAAAATAATTTCACATTATACTAGATTTTATCTTGCTGCTTATTAAAATAATTTGTTAAAGAGCTTTGCGTGGTTCCATGCTAAAATCATGGCGAAACATTTTTAGTGAGGCTAGGTGCGTGAAAAAACTAATTGTTGCCAATTGGAAAATGAACGGCGAATTAAGTAAAATTAATGCTGATTTAAGTTACTATGCCAAGCTCCCTGAAACGAATAAGCCGAATGTAGTGCTAGCATTGCCTTATTTGTATATTGTTTGGGCCAAACAGCGCTTATTAATGAATTCACAAATTAAGATTGCGGCGCAGGATTTAAGTCATTATCGGAATTGTGGCGCTTATACTGGTAAAATCAATGGCTCGATGCTGAAAGATGCGGGAGTGGATTATGTCATTATTGGGCATTCAGAACGGCGAACCCTAATGGGTGAAAATGGTGCAATTTTAATTCATAAAGTGCGCAATGCTTTTGAAAGTGGTTTAATTCCAATTCTTTGTGTTGGCGAGCCTTTAAGTGCCCGTGATGATGGAAGCTATTTGCAGTTTGTTGAACTACAATTATCAGGACTTGAGGATGTTGATGGTTTTAAAGATATTATTATTGCTTATGAGCCATGTTGGGCGATTGGAACTGGTAAAATAGCCAGCTTAGTTGAGATCCAAGAAGTTATTGATTTCATCAATCGCTATATGCAAAAACGCTTTGCATATGTTAAAATAACTCTTTTGTACGGCGGCAGTGTAAACAGCCAGAATGTAGGCGATATTTTAGCTCTAGAAAACATTGGTGGTGTCCTAGTTGGTGGTGCGTCACTGAAGGTTACAGATTTTACCGCAATTTGCGAGAAAATTTAGGGCTTGGTTTCTGATTTATATGATTTTATTTGATTTGAAGGTTCTATGGAAATTTTAAAAACTCTATTGTGGGTAGTGCAAATTATATCTGCAATTACGATTGTCGTCTTGGTGCTTCTACAACAAGGCAAGGGTGCTGATGCTGGTGCTACTTTTGGCTCTGGTGGCTCATCTTCTTTATTTGGTGCGAGTGGTTCGGCAAATTTTTTGAGTCGTTCAACTGCTATTTGTGCGGTAGTGTTCTTTTTAACTACGCTAGCATTAGTAATAACTTCCAGTCAAGGGCGCGTAGGTGATTTGGGTGTTATGGCAAATGTTAATGCGACGAATACGGTTAAAGTTGTTGCGAGTCAGCCAGTTTTAGCGGCGAGTGCTCCAGTTAAACAAACTGGTAACCAGATTCCTGAATAAAAATTTTTTTGCCGACGTGGTGAAATTGGTATACACGCTACCTTGAGGTGGTAGTGGCCGTAAGGCTGTGTGGGTTCGAGTCCCGTCGTCGGCACCAGTTATTAATTTTAGGGGACCTTTCTATGATTGCAAGTTATTATTTCCCAATTCTGTTTTTCATATTGATTGCTCTTGTTATGGGTAGTGCAATGATGATTGCAGGAAGATTGCTTGGGAGTCACAAGCCAAATCTTCAAAAAAATTCACCTTACGAGTGTGGATTTGAAGCTTTTGAAGATGCTCGAGTTAAGTTTGACGTTCGCTATTATTTAATAGCGATTATGTTTATTTTATTCGATTTGGAAATTGCATTTCTTTTGCCTTGGGCGTTAGTCTTTAAACACTTGGGTATGTATGGATTTGTTGTAATGGCAATATTCTTGACAATTTTAATTATTGGCTTTGCCTATGTTTGGAAAAAAGGAGCCTTAGAGTGGGAATAGAGGGTGTATTAAAGCAGGGGTTTGTTACCACTACTGCGGACAAATTAATTAATTGGGCTCGCACAGGTTCGTTATGGCCAATGACTTTTGGCTTGGCTTGTTGCGCGGTTGAAATGATGCATGTTGGTGCTGCGCGTTATGATTTGGATCGTTTTGGTGCAGTTTTTCGCCCATCTCCTCGTCAATCTGACGTAATGATTGTGGCTGGTACGTTATGCAATAAAATGGCGCCAGCTTTACGTAAGGTTTATGATCAGATGCCAGAGCCACGTTGGGTTATTTCAATGGGTTCTTGTGCAAATGGTGGTGGTTATTACCATTATTCTTATTCAGTAGTGCGTGGCTGCGACCGAATTGTACCAGTTGATATTTACGTGCCAGGATGTCCTCCAACCGCTGAGGCATTGCTGTATAGTATTATTCAATTGCAAAATAAAATTAAACGTGAATCAACCATAGCGAGAAAGATTGCCTAATGAAAAAATTAGAAAAACTTGAAACGTTATTAAATGAATTACTTGGTGGGGTATTCTTTAATTTATATAAATTTCGTGATCAAGAAATCACGTTAGAGGTTACACCAGATAATTTAATCGAGCTAATGACAAAGTTAGCCACGAGCGAAGAGCTTTCTTTTGAGCAATGCCAAGATGTTTGTGGGGTTGATTATTTAACCTATAAAGATCTGCAAGATGAAAAGCCAGCGGATGCATTGCGTTTTGCTGTGGTTTATCATCTATTATCAATTAAGCATAATTGGCGTGTGCGTGTGAAATGCTTTGCACAAAATAATGATTTTCCGGTTGTGCCATCGGTACTTAATATTTGGAGTTCAGTGAACTGGTTTGAGCGTGAAGCGTTTGACTTGTATGGAATTATTTTTGATGGTCATACCGACTTACGCCGTATTCTTACCGATTATGGTTTTATTGGACATCCATTTAGAAAAGATTTCCCGCTATCTGGTTATATGGAAATGCGTTATGATGAAGAGCAAAAACGCGTAATTTATCAACCAGTTACTATTGAACCGCGTGAGATTACTCCGCGCATTATTCGTGAGGAGCACTACGGTGGCAGAAATTAAGAATTACACCCTGAACTTCGGACCTCAACATCCGGCAGCTCATGGTGTACTCCGTTTAGTTTTGGAACTTGATGGTGAAGTTATTCAACGTGCTGATCCACATATCGGTTTATTGCATCGTGGAACAGAGAAATTAGCCGAACATAAAACTTATTTACAAGCATTGCCATATATGGATCGCTTGGATTATGTTTCGATGATGTGTAATGAACATGCATATTGTTTAGCTGTTGAACGCTTATTAGATATTGAAGTTCCTGAACGCGCACAATATATTCGAGTAATGTTTGCTGAGATTACGCGTATTTTGAATCATTTAATGTGGATTGGTGCACATGCGTTAGATATCGGTGCAATGGCAGTATTTTTATATGCTTTCCGTGAACGTGAAGATTTGATGGATTGTTATGAAGCAGTCTCAGGCGCACGGATGCATGCTGCATATTTTCGTCCAGGTGGTGTTTATCGTGACTTACCTGAGACCATGCCACAATATAAAGAATCTAAAGTTAAAACTAAAAAACAATTAGCCGCATTTAATAAAGCGCGTCAAGGTAGTCTGTTAGACTTTATTGCTGATTTTGCTAAGCGCTTTGATACTTGCGTTGATGAATACGAAACCTTAATTACCGATAACCGCATTTGGAAACAACGTACCGTTGATATTGGAGTGGTAACTCCTGAACGTGCCTTAAATCTAGGCTTTTCGGGTCCAATGTTGCGTGGCTCGGGGATTGCTTGGGATTTACGTAAAAAACAACCTTATGATGTGTATGCTAAAATGGATTTTGATATTCCAGTTGGCAAAGGTGGTGATTGTTACGATCGTTATTTAGTCCGTGTCGCTGAAATGCGTGAATCGAATAAAATAATTAAACAATGTGTGGCATGGTTACAAGATAATCCAGGTCCTGTAATTGTCGATGATCATAAAGTTGCACCTCCAGCACGTGAAAAAATGAAACACGGGATGGAAGAATTAATTCATCATTTTAAATTATTTACTGAAGGTATGCGTGTACCCGAAGGTGAAGTTTATGCTGCGGTTGAACATCCAAAGGGTGAATTTGGAATCTATATGGTTTCAGACGGCGCGAATAAACCTTATCGTTTGAAAATTAAAGCACCAGGTTACGCTCATTTGGCGGCGCTTGATGAAATGAGTCGTGGACATATGATTGCTGACGTGGTAGCAATTATTGGTACGCAAGATATAGTATTTGGTGAGGTAGATAGATAATGTTGTCCCTTGAATCATTGAAACAAATTGATGTAGAGTTGGCTAAATATCCAGCCGATTGTCGCCGTAGTGCGATTATGTCAGCTTTGCGTATTGCGCAAACTGAACTAGGTTGGTTATCAACAGATACCATTGAGTTTGTGGCAAATTATGTGCAAATTCCAGCAACACAAGCTTTAGAAGTTGCGACTTTTTATGGCATGTATAATTTAAAACCAGTTGGTAAATATAAGCTTGCGGTGTGTACTAACTTGCCATGTGCTTTGCGTGGTGGTGTTGCAACTGCAGAATATTTATTGGATAAATTGAACATTGCTAAACTTGGCGGCACGAGTGCTGATGGTAAATTTACCGTGGTTGAAGCCGAGTGTTTGGGTGCTTGTGGTGATGCACCGGTGTTATTGGTTAATAACCATAAAATGTGTAGCTTCATGAGTCCTGAAGCCATCGATAAAAAATTAGCGGAGTTAATCTAATGGCAATATTTGAAAAAGGCGTTATTTTCGCCGATGTTGACACTAGTAATCCTGATTGTTGGCGTTTAGATGAATATCTTAAGCGTGGCGGTTATCAGGCTTTAAAACGTATTTTGGGTGAAAAAATCACTCCTGAGAACGTTATTGCAGAAATGAAAACTTCTGGCCTACGTGGTCGTGGTGGCGCTGGTTTTCCAACTGGGCTTAAATGGAGCTTTATGCCGCGTACTATGCCAGGTCAAAAATATATTGTGTGTAACACCGATGAGGGTGAGCCTGGTACGTTTAAAGATCGTGATATTACTCGTTTCAATCCGCATGCGGTGATTGAGGGGATGATAATCGCTGGTTACTCAATTGGTGCCTCAGTTGGTTATAATTATATTCATGGTGAAATATTTGAATTATACCAACGGTTTGAGGAGGCGCTTGCTGAAGCACGTGCGGCTAATTTGTTGGGTGATAATATTCTGGGCTTAGGCTTTGATTTTGAATTGCATGCTCATCATGGTTATGGTGCATACATTTGTGGTGATGAAACCGCGTTACTTAATTCAATTGAAGGACGCAAAGGTCAACCTCGCTTTAAGCCACCATTTCCAGCTGGACATGGTTTATATGGTAAACCAACCACGATTAATAATACCGAATCTTTGGCATCAGTGCCATTTATTTTGCGTGATGGCGGACAAGAATTTTTAGAGCATGGTATTCCAAATAACGGTGGTACTAAATTATTCTCAATTTCAGGGCATGTTGAACGACCTGGTAATTATGAAATTCCGTTGGGCACTCCATTTAGTAAATTGCTTGAAATGGCTGGCGGTATGCGTGGTGGTAAAAAAATGAAAGCGGTTATCCCAGGTGGATCTTCTGCTCCAATTTTACCTGCGGACATAATGATGCAATGTACCATGGATTATGATTCGATTGCTAAAGCTGGCTCAATGCTGGGTTCGGGTGCGGTAATTGTCATGGATGAAGATGTTTGTATGGTCAAAGCGCTCGAACGCTTGGCTTATTTTTACCATGAAGAAAGTTGTGGTCAATGTACACCATGCCGTGAGGGTACTGGTTGGTTGTATCAAATTATTCACCGCATTGAAAATGGCTTAGGTCGTCCTGATGACTTAGAGTTACTTGATAGTATTGGTAATCAGATGACTGGGCGCACAATTTGTGCATTGGC
>JAIETT010000044.1 GCA_019744945.1 Burkholderiales bacterium | reverse complement strand
AAAAGGTAATCAATGCTCAATAAATTTCTAATCAGTCTTGGAATTTGGGTTTTACGTTTAATTAGTTTATTGCCAATGCCGTTAACTCGCGCACTTGGTACAGTGATGGGGTTAATCGCTTATGCTTTAATGTCTAAGCGCCGTCATATTGGCATGGTTAATTTGAATTTGTGTTTTCCAGAAAAAAGCTTAGCAGAGAAACAGAGAATTTTACGCCAACATTTTGCTGAGTTATTCATTATTGGCTTGGATTATGGTTTATTATTTGGCGCGAGCAAATTTCGCATGCGGCGTTTAATCAAATACCGTGGATTTGCGAATTTTGAAAAATATTATAAGCAGCGCCCAATTGTGTTACTTGCGCCGCATTTTATTGGTTTAGATATTGGTGGTAATCGTACAACTATGGATATTTCGGGTTACACTATGTTTTCAGAACAACGTAATCAATATTTGTCGGAGCGAGTTAAACAAGCGCGCACACGCTTTATGATTCATAATGGTGGGGAAATTTTCTCGCGTAAAGATGGATTACGCACAATAGTCAAGAAAATGAAGCAAAATAAGTTGCCATTTTATTATTTGCCTGATCAAGATATGGATGAAAAAAGTTCGGTATATGTACCATTTTTTGCTCATCCAAATTGTGCAACGCTGGATACCTTACCCAAGATATTAAAGTTAGCAGATGCGGTAGTAATTCCGATGGCGACTTATCGCGAGGGTAATCGATACGTAATTGAATTTGGCCCAGCGTGGGAAAATTACCCGAGTGGTGATGTGCATGCCGATGTTGCCTTTATGAACCGTCAAATTGAAGCGATGATTATTAAGCATCCGAGCCAATATTTATGGATTCATAAACGTTTTAAAACGCAGCCAGACTTGCCACGTGGAAAACTTTACAAAAGTTGTTAAGTAATTAGATCATAGAAATTTATAAATATAATTAGGTAGTTAAATAGTTTATATTAGTGCAAAAAAAGGTATGTATTTACCGCACAAAATCTTAGCAAGAACATCATCATCAGTTCTTGAATAGGAAATTAATTCAAAAAATTATAATAGAGGATAAGCTTTAGATGATCGTAGATAAATTATTGATTAAGTTAGGTTTAGGGATATTGCGCTTATTTAGCGGTTTACCGATGCCGATTATTGATTTGCTTGGTGGCGGCTTGGGTTTCTTAGGTTATCATTGCATTAGAAAACGCCGCAATGTTGGCTTAGTAAATCTGGGGCTGTGCTTTCCTGAAATGAGTGAGGCAGATAAGAAAAAGCTCATTTTGCAGCACTTTAAAGAATTGATGCGTTCAACTTTATGTTATGGATGGGTTTTTTATGCTAGCCCAAATAAATTACGCCGATTGATTAAAATTCGTGGCTTAGAGCATTATACGAATATTCGTGGGAAGCACCCAGTAATCTTGCTTGCGCCACATTTCTTGGGTCTAGATATTGGTGCGAATCGCTTAACTCTTGAAACGCCTGGCTATAGTGTTTACTCAGCTCAACGGAGCGCCTATTTAAATGAACGCATGAAGGCAGCGCGCCTACGTTTTATTAAAGATCAAGGTGGTGAAATTTTCTCGCGTCAAGAAGGTTTACGCAGCATTGTGCGTAAAATGAAGCAAACCATGATCCCGTTTTATTATTTACCCGATCAAGATATGGATGAGAAAAATTCGCTGTATGTACCCTTTTTTGCACATCCTGTCTGCGCTACCTTGGATACTCTGCCCAAATTAGCTCAATTAACTGAGGCGCTAATTATTCCAATGGCAACTTATCGCGAAGGTAATCATTATGTGGTGGAATTAGCCGCACCGTTAGAAAACTACCCAACTGGGGATACTCAGGCTGATGTAGCAACGATGAATCGTTATATCGAAACTATGATTATGAAACATCCAGATCAGTATTTATGGATGCACAAACGCTTTAAAACCCAACCGAATTTACCGCGAGGGAAATTATACGAAAATTGTTAAGGATTCTTCAAATATGAAACAACATCAAAGCAAGCCCAGCAAATATAGCCCAGAGCAAATTTCACGGCTTTTTCCTTATAGTCTCGGCGAAGATATTGGCAATGCAGTTAGTCATTGCGTTGGTGCATTAATGGGAATTGGCTTGCTAATTAGTTTAGCTTGGATTGCTGGGCGTTATGGGAATTGGGTCGATGGCATCGCGTTTATTTTTTATGGTTTAACGATAGTTTTTATGTTTACCATGAGCACGATTTATCATTCAATGGTTCATCATACTGCACGCGATGTACTCAAACGTATGGATCACGTGGCAATTTTTATCTTGATTTTAGGGACTTATACACCGTATGTGTTTAGTTTGTTAAAGTCTCCACGTGGTTATATGACGTACGCGGCATTACTCGTTATAACCGTGGTTGGTATTGTATTTAAAGCTATTTATGCAGGACGTTTTAAACGAATTGGTACCTTGATTTATGTTTTAATGGGCTGGTTTTCAATAATTTTGTTACCAGAAATTATTGCTAAATTACCTACGGCAGGGGTAATGTTTTTCATTTTCGGTGGACTAATTTATACGGTTGGCGCATTATTTTATGCGTTTAGTAAGTTTAAATATTCGCATATGGTTTGGCATATTTTTGTGGTTCTGGCTGCATTGTCAATGTATTTTTCAATTGCGTTATATATTTTACAGTATCGTGGAATTTAGTTATTTATTACTTGTTAAAAAATAAATTTTATAAAGGTTTTGGTTTAAATGACTTATCAGGCACACAGTTCGGCAATTATTGATGACGGCGCGCAGATTGGCGAAGCTACTAAAATTTGGCATTTTAGCCATGTGTGTGGCGGAGCGCAAATTGGCGCAAAATGCTCATTGGGGCAAAACGTTTTTGTTGGCAATGATGTAAAAATTGGTAATAATGTAAAAATCCAAAATAATGTTTCTATTTATGATGCGGTTTATCTTGAAGATGATGTGTTTTGCGGTCCATCAATGGTCTTTACCAATGTGTTTAATCCGCGGAGTCACGTAATTCGCAAACATGAATATCGTAAAACACTAGTAAAACGCGGAGTTAGTATTGGCGCGAATGCGACGATTGTGTGTGGCAACACGATTGGTGAATATGCTTTTATTGGTGCGGGTTCAGTGATTAATAAAGAAGTTAAAGCTTATGCGCTGATGGTTGGCGTACCTGCACGGCAAATTGGCTGGGTGTGTCAATGTGGAGTTAAGCTCCAATTTGCGCAAAATAAAGCCTGTTGTGCTGAGTGTCATAGTGATTATCATTTAATTAACGAACACTGTGTGCCTGCCAGCAAATGACGACTCTGCGTCAGCTATTCCAGCTTCAAGATATTTCACGACTGGATAAACGTGTGTTGCTGAGCCGAGTTATGGGATTTACAACCGCGCAATTGATTAGTCGCGATGACTCTGAATTAAGTGTGGAGCAATTGCAACTCTATCAGAATTGGGTGCAACGTGCGCTGGATGGTGAGCCAATTGCGTATATTTTGGGTCAGAAAGAATTTTACTCGCGCGAATTTAAAGTTACGCCAGCTACGTTAATTCCTCGTCCTGAAACTGAGTTGTTACTGGAAAAAATTCTTGAATTAGCTACGCCAAATGCGCGGGTGGTGGATTTGGGGACTGGGAGTGGTTGTCTGGCAATTAGTGCTAAATTGGAGCGTCCTGATTTACAAGTGATTGCGGTAGATAAATTTGTCGCAGCACTGCAAGTCGCGCAAGAAAATGCACTAAATTTAGCCGCTAAAGTAGAGTTTATCCACAGTGATTGGTTTACTAATTTAAGCGGTAAATTTGATCTAATTGCGAGTAATCCACCTTATATAGAGGCGGATGATCCGCATTTGCAAGCTTTGCAATTTGAACCGCAAACTGCATTGAGTGATTTTGCTGATGGTTTAAGTTGCATTCGTTTGATTGCTAATTCAGCGCGCGAATTTCTCAATCCAAATGGGTGGTTAATTATTGAGCATGGCTATAATCAAGCGCATGCGGTGCAAGAGATTTTTCGTGCGGCTGGGTTAGTGCAAATTGCCACGCTACAAGATTATGCGGGCATTGATCGCATTACGTTAGCCCAACAAGTTGGTAGCTAACTGGCTGCTGGAGGCATTAGACTAGAAATGGTTAATGGATGGTTTGGTAAGAAAACTTAGTGAAATTATTAGTTACTCTATGGAGTTGACTTGTGCCTAAATTTTTGATTTTATTTATAATTATGCTATTTGAAAAGGTTCATTGATGAAAAATAATTTTTTGATAACAACTCCCCCCCAACGCTTGTTACCCGCTTATAGTGGGGTAGCTTTTGTGCTAAGTGTGGTTATTGGACTGACCATCTGGTTCACTGGAAGCAACCATGGGTTATTTCTTGCGATTAATCAGCAGCATGCTTTAATGCCAACTCAATTTTGGTTAGCATTTAATTTACTTAGTTATTCTAAGTTTTTTATTCTGCCAACGTTGCTAATTGTTTTAACTTTTGTTTGGCGCCGCGATAAATTAGCTAATGTAATTTTATTGATTATTGTGTATTATGCAGTTTTTGCTGGGCTTAAGCATCTAATTGGTGAGGCGCGTCCGTATATGGTGTTACCAGAGGGAAGTTTCTTCTGGATTAATTTGTATGAAAATGCAGTTAAATCCGCATATTTATCTTTTCCATCGGGACATACGGGAAATATGGCAGTTTTTGCCTTTAGTATGAATATGCTATTTTTCTCTAATAAAAAAGGTTTGCAGTTCTTAATGTTAGCCTTAGTAGTTGCAACTGCATTAGCACGAATTTGTACGGGTTGGCATTGGCCGTTAGATGTTTTAGCCAGTAGTCTAATTGGCTATTTATTAGTTAAAATTTGCTTTGCGATTAATTTGAAATATTTTAAAAGAAAAAATAATGCGCGTTATTGATCATCTTAAAGCGGCGACAAAAACTTTATTTAGCTATGAAATTGTGCCGCCAGTACGTGGTAGCACAACAAATATTAGCGAAATATTTGCAATTATTGAGCAACTGTTACCTTATGATCCCAAATGGATAAATGTAACCACCCATGCCTCGTCGTTATTATACGTTGAGAAAAGCGATGGTTCGATCATTAAACGCGTGCATAAGAAACGCCCTGGTACAATGGGGATTTGTGGCGTAATTCAAAATAAATATGGCATTGATGCCGTGGCGCATGTTTTGTGCCAAGGATTTTCACAACAAGAAACTGAAGATGCATTGATTGAATTAAATTACATGGGCATTGAAAACATCCTCGCGCTGAAAGGTGACAATCTTAATTATAATCGCAAGCTGGATGAGGGCGAACGAAGCAATAAGTATGCGGTAGATTTAGTTAAGCAAGTAGCGAAAATGCGCCAAGGTTTATTTCTTGGCGATACTGAATATCCGGCCTTAGATTTTTGTATGGGGGTTGCCAGTTATCCTGAAAAACACTTTGAAGCAGCGAATCAAGAACTTAATATTGAATACCTGAAACAGAAAGTTACTGCGGGCGCGGAATATGTAATTACCCAGATGTTTTTTGACAATCAAAAGTATTTTACATTTGTTAAAGCCTGTCGTCAAGCTGGAATTACGGTGCCAATTATTCCTGGAATTAAAGTTTTAAAGAGTGCGAATCAAATTAATAGCCTGCCACGGCTATTTCATGTTGATTTACCGCATGAATTGGTGGCACAATTATTAGCTGCACCACAAAATGCGCAACAAATTGGTCTTAATTGGGCTAAATCTCAGGTGCGTGAGCTAATTGCTGCTGGTGTGCCATGTGTGCATTTCTTTTTAATGAATGACGTTAGTAGCGTCTTAGATGTAATAGACGAATATAAATAATTGAATTTAACTGGGGAATTTATTTTGCGTAAGCCACTGATTGGAATCACTTCGAATGTTGAAAATATCACTGCACTAAGTAATAATAGCGATGAATTTGTGTTTGTCCGCGCAAATTATGTAAGTGCAATTTTAGAAAATGGTGGAATTCCACTAATTATAAATAGTAAAATGAGTCAAATTGATGCCGAACATTTAGTTGAGCGATTAGATGGGATTTTGTTTATCGGTGGTCAAGATGTGGACTCAAATTGCTATGGTGAAGCCTGTGAAATTGATTATCATCATGAAGTGTTGGATTCTGGCACGCCGTATAAACGCCCGTTACGCGATAAACCAAATTCAGAGCGCGATAAATTTGAAATTGCATTATATTTAGCCGCCAAGCAGCGCAAGTTACCAGTTGTTGGTATTTGTCGTGGCTATCAATTGATTAATGTAGCAGAGGGGGGTAATTTATTTCAGGAAATTCCGCTTCAAGATGTACTGCACACCATTACGGTTGATGAAATAATCCCTGATCACGAAATTATGATTAATGAAGGCTCGCATGCCCATGAAGTCTTTGGTTCAACGTGTTTTTTAACTTGTTCAATTCATCATCAAGGAATTAAGCAACTAGGTAAAGACTTAGTCGCAACTGGCTTTGCTAAAGATGGCTTAATTGAAGTGGTTGAGAGTAATGATCCAGAGCATTTTATGATCGGTATGCAGGGACATCCTGAGCGCTCGTGTAAGCATTATAATGAGCATAATTATTTGTTTCAAGCCTTTATTCAAGCCTGTAAAGAGCATCGCAGAAAAGCTTCTTAAGCAATAAATTGAATCTTATTTTAAACTTTCATGTTTAGTGTCTGCATTGCGGTGGTGTTAATTTTGGACAAGTTATAACCTTTGCCAGATAACTACTGAAAATTCCTGTAATGCAATTAGAGTATAATCAAGTTTGTATTGTGATTTTATTGCTAAGGTGGCTTTGTTTCACCTTATACCGTATATAATACTGATCCTTTTTATACTTCATCGCTATTAAGTGGTATGGTTGAGCGTGGTTCAGCGGGTAGTGCATATAAATTCGCCGCAAATACCAATTTCTTAAATAGCACCTTGTTATTTACAGGCTCGCATGCCAAATCTTTAACTGCTGCGGTAAGTAATTATCCCGATACCGCAGAATTTGATTTTACTACTCAATATGTTATGCCTAATTTTCATGGTGCATTGGTCTTTACAACCGAGTTTTCATATTTACAGCAACCCGCAATGTTAGGTGGAGATTTATATAGCCCTGTGCTGTGGGTGAGTTATGCTTATTAAAGCTATAGCAGCGCATTAGTATGTGGCGTTTAACTATTTATGAAGCAAGCACCTGAATATGCTATAATATTTTTTTGTTTTAGCTTATCGAGCCATTTGCAAAGTTTAATTTGCCTTGATTATACTCAATTAGATTGATAGTTCTGCAGCGTAAAGATTTAATTTAGCGCGGGAAAATATTGCAATCAATTTGAGGTAATTATATTGGTTTGAGGTATTTTATTAATCAATTTTAATAGGTCATCTAATGAAAAAATCATTATTAATTCTTATTGCTAGTGCAGGATTCGCGGCTAACTCATTTGCTGCGACGGCATGTGCTAACCCAGTTGCCGAATTAGACACTAATTTTGGTAAAATCGATATTCAATTAAATCCAGCTAAGGCACCAATTAGCGTGGCTAATTTTGAGCAGTATGTGAAATCAGGATTTTATTCAAATAAAATTTTTCATCGGGTAATTCCTGGTTTTATGATTCAAGGTGGTGGTTTTGATAAAGACATGAAAGAAGCCACAACTAAAGCGCCAATTGCAAATGAAGCAACTAATGGCTTACATAATGACAAATATACCATTGCAATGGCACGTACTAATGATCCTAATTCGGCAACTGCTCAATTTTTCATCAATGTTAATTACAATGACTTTTTAAATGCTTCTTCAAGTAATCCAGGTTATGCGGTATTTGGTAAAGTAATTAAAGGTCAAGACGTTGTGGATAAAATTGCTGGAGTTGCAACTGGTACGGTTGGTATGAATCAAGATGTGCCGAATAGCCCGGTTTTAATTAAATCTGCGAAAATGTTAGCTTGCGCTAAATAATCTAGTTATAGATTTACTGTGTGGTCTTAGATTGGGATAAAGTTTATCTCAGCTAAGACCACTTTATTATTTTAATACCATAGTTAGTGTAGACATATTTAATAAAAACATGTTTAGTAAGTTGAATGTTCTCTAGTAGTTTACACCTATTAATCTAATAGGTGTAATTAATTGGACTTATTTGCTAAATTAATATAAAATCTCTTCCGCATAAGAAGGAAGTTGTCATTAGTATTTTTAAAGCTTCACAGTAGAGCTATTTTAAGTATGATACAATACCCGACTTATATCCCATGAGACTTTAATAGGAATAAATCATGAAACATAATTTTATTTTGGCTTTATTGGTATCTGCTGGTATCATTAGTGGCTGTACAACTATAGTAAACAAAGAAGCCTCCGCAGCCACTAGTTGCAATGCTCCAGCATTCAACCAACAAACAGCTGAACAACAGTTGACAAAATGGGGTAATGGTTTAAAATTATACAGTATAAATAGTAACCCAGATAGATATGTAGGTGCTGGATACTTTACCATGACATATTACGCTCCAGATGCAATATTACAACCCACAGTAAGCCAAACCCAACGATCAGGTACTCAAGAACTGTATGATTATTTTACTCATTTTGTGACAACTAACCCAATTATGAGTATTCCAAGCATTGAATCTAATGCCGCTACAACATTGGGATGTGGCTATGGTAGTTATGCTGGTAATTATGACTTTACAAAATACTCTGGCACTGCAAAAGAACAAAGTGTATCGGCAAGATTTACTTTTATTTATAAATACATGGAAACTAGCTTTACAACTAGCTTTACTGTAGAGTCTGGACCTCAAAAAGGCAAAGTTATTACTCAAACTAACCAACCAGGATGGTATGTTTATAAACAGCAATCTTCAATATTGCCAGTTGATAATTAAATAGCCTATTTATCGTATTTATAACTATACCTTTTATTAGATTTTTATTTTATATCCTAGAATAGCCAAATATTCTAGGATATTTGTATTTATTGTTAAGTTTAATTATTTAAAGTATAGGCAATTAAACAAATACTATTTTAAATTAGTAAATGATAAGGTTTATTCCCTGATGAAATTGAGATTTTTACTTGCCACATTAATCCTAGGAGGAAGTAATATAGCATCAGCAGAAATCATGAGTGAGAGTACAACAAATATCAATGAAGTACTCGGAGCTGGCCCTGATCTCGCAGAACCTAGTAAATATAATGGAAGTGCTGAATCAAAAGTCTATGATGAACCTGCTTTTATAGATAGCTCCTCTGATGATGGTCTATCTACTGCAGCAGATGTACCAATTTCTCCCTATGTAATAGTTGGTGTTGATTTCGATCAGGCCAATGGTGCAATAAATGGACCAACTAATACTGGCAGTGTTCCATTTACTGATAATATTGCTTACTTTAGATTAGGTATGGATAAAAAAATAGGCAGTAGTTGGATAATTGGTGGCTCGATTAGACAAAATAGTTTATTTCCAGTTCAAGCAATTAGGGAACAAAATAATAGTTCAACATTTCCTCCATCTGCATCATCAACAGAAGCACGGATACAAGCTGCATATGGTACAAAATTTGGTTTAGCTAATGTAGTACGCTTAGATGGCCTATCTGGTGCGTATGGTGCTCCTGGCACAGTTTTAAACCCAACTTTACGACTAGAGGATTTTTTGCGTTATACTACACAATATAGTGATAAATATTATCAGTTTGTCGGTGGGCGAGCACGGATTCGCAGTAATGAGACTTGGGATAGTAGAATCTTTGCTGGACAAGGATTCCGCTTTAATGAATATAATTACTATGAAATAGGATTTATTCAAGATTTTAGTAAGCTTGGCTATAATTCTCGAGGTCTACAAACTGCTTATTCGGATGGGATGCCTGTTGGGGTAGTCAGCAGACAATTAATTACAAATAGCTATACTCTAGTATTTAAAAATAAAATGTCACTAAATTTTAATGCCAACTGGGTCGGAAGCAGCTACTTTACCAGTAATTATCAAAATGGTTACGAGTTAGAGTCAAGTTTACGGATACCATTTTAATGATTAAATTTTTTATGCTGCTAAATTTTGCTAAAGAACTAGTTTAAATAAGTGCTCTATTTTTGCTAATCATCATGAATTTATTACACGATGATTTTTAATTTAAGGTGGCTGGAGTTTGATTAAAAGTTTATTCTTCTTGTATTGGTCTTATAATTAGATTTAACTGCTCTTTAATTTTCATAATTAACTCCATTCGTGTAAAGTTTTTACGATATACTAAGCTAATTGTTCTAATTGGAGCTTTAGGTGTAAAATATTTGACAGCTATTGCTGTATCCAAATTTTGTAGAGCTAATTCGGGTAAAATGCTCACACCGATATTCATTGCAACCATAGTTTTAATAGTTTCTAATGAGCTTGCTGTTATCATGCTGGGTGGGTGGTGATCAATACTCCATTTTGGATAAACTTCAAGTACTTGTTCTCTAAGACAATTACCTGAATCTATTAATAAAAAATTCTCTTTCTCTAAATCTTGTGGTTCTATTTTTTGTTTATTAGTTAAATAGTGTTGTGTTGAACAAACTACAGCCAGCTTATCTTCACACAAAGGTATTTGAATTAGTTCTGGATGATTAGTTTTGGTTGCAATAATCACCGCATCTAACTTCCTATTTAGTAGTTGGTTAATTAAATCATCATGATAGGCTTCTTCAATAATTAATTGTAATGATGATTCATTTTTCATTACGTACTTGATTAACTTTGGGAAAACATAAGGACCAATAGTAAAAATAGCACCAAGGTTAATTTGGTGCTGGATTGAGCTTTTGTTGCGATCTACAATATCTACTAGTTGCCTAACTTCATGAAGGATTTTCCTAGCCTGAATGATCACGTCATTTCCTGCCTTACTTATTATCACTCGATTGTTTTCACGTATAAAAACAGTTATACCTAAATTTTCCTCTAGTTTGCGAATTGCAACTGATAAAGTTGGTTGTGACACAAAGCATTTTTGAGCTGCTCTTGCAAAATGTTGTTCTTCGGCCAAAGCAATTAAGTAACGTAATTCTGTTATGGTAAAGTTAATCATGCTTGTATCCAGTAAAAGTTTAAAATCCGTAGCACGACTTAATTATTGCTATTATGCAGCGCTTTTATTAAATTATGATGACTATTATTTAAGATATACATCCAACTTAGGAAATGGAATTTCGATGTTATTCCTTTTAAAACTTTCTATAATTTCGATATGTAGCTCGTTTCGTACTGGATTAGAATTCCTTAATGAATCATTCGGCCATACACGAATAAAAATATTAATAGCTGATTCAGCAAATTCACGAACATAAATTATTGACTCACGTTCATGATTAATATTAGGAGTTTTTTTAATCGCATCACGAATTAATTGAATTGCTTGACGTAAATCAACTTGGTAGCCAACCCCAACTGTTAACTCTAAACCAAAATCAGAGCTTGAATAAGTGTGATTTATTATCGCTTCAGTCATAAATTTCTCATTAGGGATTAGCACCTCCGTATCATCAAGGCATTTTATTACTACATAGCGTATAGTAATTTTTGATACATTTCCAGTAAGATTATTAATAACGATACGATCTCCAATTTTAACGGATTTATCTAATAAAATAATAAATGCGCTTAAGAAATTACTTACGATTTTCTGTAAACCAAATCCGACACCAATCCCAATAGCACCACCAAATACAGATAATGCAGTAAGATTAATTCCAACCTCTGGTAGTACAATAAAAATGGTTATTAATGATACTAATAATTTATTTAACCGAAGCATAAGTTTTATAGTATCTTTATCTGCTCCTGACATCTGCTTAATCATATCATTAAGCGTAAACATTATTGAGGACATCATTAAACAAGTTACTGTAATAATAAATGCATCGCTGACTACTTCCCATCCAGAAATACGACTATTACCTATTTGAAATGTAAATTTATTAAATTTATCCACCAATAAATGATTTAAATTACAAGCAGAGATAAAAAATACACTAATTAAGCTTAAATAAATTCCATTATAAAAAAAAGTTTGATGTGTTTGATTCCTGATCGCGTAAGTAAATATAACGGCAATGGTGCGTATTAGTAATAGGACAATCCCTAGAATTAAAAAACTACCCAATAAGATTGGCGGATGAATTAGTATTCCAAAGACAATTGAATCAAGCAGCATTAAAACGACAAATACACTGCGAGAAGTAATTTTGCTAATTGCTTCTTGAGCAAAATGTGCTAGTCCTTGCCATGAACCAAATACTTTGTTTAGGAGTTTTGCACCAATGAACTTTGATAAAAATAGCGTTAGTGCAATTAAACACACTTGTAAGATACCATATGTATTAAACAGTGTTTCTACGTTGCTTTGTTTGATAAAAATAAAATCCAACATTAAATCTCTTTTTTTATATTGTTATGGGGTCAATCATATATTTGAAGCACGAATTTTAACATATTAGTTTGTGTAATATTCACCTGTATCTGAAGATTATAATTATGCTTGTGTTAGTGCTATATTCATTGTTGTATTAGCTTTAATTGTAAGGGTAATATTGCCAAAATAGAGTACGTAGTGATGTTATTTGAATTACGTGTCATTAAGGTATAATTAATGGCGAGAGGTGAGTTATTGATGTTATAGTTAATTTATAAATAAACTATCGCAAATGATGAAATCTGTAATTTATTGTGTAATATGGGGGGCGTAATTAATTTAAGTTTAGTTCACGCTATCTGTAGTTGATGGCATTATGTGCATTTAAGTTAATTGTGGCTGATGATTTTTAACTAATAACATACAAACATAGCAGACGGACATAATAATTAGTAAAAAAATTACTGGCGGTAAAATATAATTTTGCAGAACTTGAGTAAATAGAATGATTGCCGCAAAAGTAACGGATGAAAAGATAAAGAATGAATCACGATAGCAGGAAATAATTGATACGGCACGTGTTTGGGGTGAGAACAAGTTACCGAGTATTATTGGACAAGCTAAGGTAAATAAGCTGTGAAATATAATGATAATCGCGACACTGATAAGCGGAGCTATGTGAAAAATAAACAGTAAATAACTAAGAATACTCGCGATGATTACCCCAGATAGACCATATCTAACGATGCTGATGTAATCAAATTTATGTAAATGTTGATTAACCCAAATATTTAAAATTAGGGCTAATAAACTTGAAACTCCCAGCGTGTAGGATGCTAAGTGTGAATTTAAATTTAAATTGTGCATTAAGTAAGTAGGCATATAAATTACGCCGACTATGCTGAGACTGCTTTTCATACCAACTAGAAGAGTGGAAATTAAGGAATCTTTAGAATTAAAATGTGTCATCATCTCAACCGCAATTGGCTTTTCTGCCGTGGTTAATTTAGTTTGCGGTGGAGAATTAAGGTACATTACGACTCCTAGAACTGTCCATGCAACGGCGATCGCTAGAATAAATGTCATTAAAGCATCTAATTTTGAGAAAGGTAAATGCGCAATTATTTTGTAGCCAATAACGCCTAATAATAAGCTTAATTCTAAGCTATTGACAATTAGCGCAACAAATTCATTGGCCAAATCTGGCATGGCTAAAATTGATTCGTAGGTATTATGAATTACAATATTTAAGCTGATTTGGTAGATTAAACG
>JAIETT010000066.1 GCA_019744945.1 Burkholderiales bacterium | reverse complement strand
TGGAGATGTAATGAGCCAAGAAAAGCTGATTTTAAATTTAATCAATTTATTGGAGGGTGAGCAAGCTAAATTCACGGATGCAGTGAATATCGCAGTAAAGGCTGGTACTGATAAATTGAACCATGAAGTTGACGGATTAATTAGCCAGCAAGCCAAACTACTTGCTGAGGTTAATGCTGCGATGGCGCAGATGCAGAAACAGAAAACAAAGCTTAAAACCTGGACAAAAGTTATTGGTATTACTGCGCTGGTGTCCATGATTGTATTAGCTTGTGGGATTTATGGAATAAGGAGTGTGGTTCGCATTAGTGATTATCAGGCACAAAATGATAAGTTGAAGATTGAAAATAAAGATATGCAACTTAAAAATGACCAGAGCCAAGCCAAGTTGCAAGGAGTTATTACAAAACTGAATAAACTGCCATGCGCCTTAAAAGTAAGCCTATCTTACCAGTGGAGTAACAAAGTAGTTAAATGCAGCAAAGTAAAATTTGGACTACAAGACAATTGATCATGCTGCTTCTAAAAGAGAGTGGTACGCCAGAACCCCAGAAATTTCTGTAATGTGGATCAAAAGCTATATTTTGACACATTACAGAAATTTAGTTTGTTACGTGATTCAACTTAGAATAACAGTATTGATTTGTTATCAAAAATATTAATACAAATATAAAATAAAAACTTGAAATTACACACAAAGAAGAATAAGAAAACAAGCTTAATATATACATAAAGATTGAAGTTATTATAAAATGAATTGCTGTGTGTAAACAACTCGCTACCGATGCATTTTTTGGAAAAAACATCATGGTAATTCCAATGTTTTCGGATGCCATCACGCCAGAGCAAAGTATGATTAAACACGTGAAAACCACTGTAAATATTATGCTGGCATGGGTAAAATAGTTTATTAATATTAAAATAATGGCTGCGATTAGAGCGGTTAAACTACATAAAATAGATAGTCTATTAGAGTTAAATTTATTAATTGATACCCTAAATAGTAAACATCCCAGTATAAAACATAGACCAGCAATAAAAGACAAATAACCAAAAGTAAGTTCACTATAATGTTTTATATTCTGCATGTAAAAACTCATATAATAATTAAAGGCTAAAAACATTGACAGCGTGCATGATTGTGCAATCACGCCATTTATAAATCCCCTATTGGTTAATACTGTTTTATAGTCACGTATTGATATTTTATTTTGCAAAATTTTACTACTTTGATGAGGAATAAATTTAATTGCGAACAACAAAATAAATGTAGCGTAAATAGCTAAAGCAGCAAAATTATACTTCCAATTAAAAAAGTGTTGAATGTTGCTGCCTATCCATGGTGCAATGGTTCCCCCAGCGCCCCAAGCGAGTGCAAAATAAGTATAAAATATTTTTGCATCTTTGGCTTCAAAAATCTCTAGTGGCATAGCCTTAACATTGAGGTTCAATCCACTAATAGAAATTCCTTGAAGTAACCGTGCAATATACAACACTTCTAATGTTGAAGCCTGCATTGCCATATACGAAGCAATAATGAATAGCACCAGATTAAATATTATTACTTTTTTCCTACTATATTTTTCTGAAAAGTAAACCCAAATAAATTGACCTACTCCATATGAAATTAAAAATAAAATAATAGTCAACTGAATACCAGCTTGGTTGGTAGAAAAATACTTCATCATTTCTGGCATAGATGACGCGTATAAATCGCTGGTGCCTTGAAATAAAAACACCAGAGCTAGAAGCGTTATTGTTATGGCGTGTTTCATTGGTAAGAATGCTCTTCATCAGGGAATTTAGCTGATTTAACATCTGAGACATAGTTATTTATTGCTTGTTTAATGCTATTTGTTTCAACTAAATAGTTCTTCGCAAATTTAATAGATTTTCCTGATAAACCTATTAAATCATACATTAACATTATTTGCCCGTCACAATTAACTCCAGCACCAGCACCTAATGTTACAGCATTAATTGATTGGGTGATTTCTTCGCCAAGATTAGCTGGTATGCATTCTAAAACAATCATTTCAGCACCCGCAGAATCAAGGTTTTTTGCGGCAGTTAAAATTCGTTGATATTCTGTATCATTTCTTCCCATGATTTTATTTCCACCGATTTGATGGTAAAATTGTGGGGTAAGTCCAATATGTGCACAAACTGGAATGCCATATTCAGTCAGGTGTCGTACTGTCTCGATAACCCATGGTTGGTCTCCTTCAAGTTTGACCATGTCAGCTCCAGCTTTCATTAATTTTGCAGAATTCAATCGTGCATCTTCAAAAGTGCTGTAACTCATATAAGGAAGGTCAGCCACCACCATGATGTTATTTGAGGATTGAGTAACTGCATTAGTATGATCAACCATCATGTTCATTGTTGCATTGATAGTCGTTTTACTTCCAAAGACTGACATCACAACTGAATCTCCAACCACTACTAAGTCAATACCACCTTCGACAGCTGCATTACAAAATGCGTTGTCATAAAGAACGAGTGCAGCAAATTTATTGCTTGTTTCTTTTATTTTTCTTAATTGCGTGATTTTGAACATAAGAATACCCTTTCCAAAGATTAAAATTAGTAATTTTTTGAGGCGTTAGCTTCATTTCCTAGCGGTTTTTAAGGAGATGAAATTTTAGTTAGTGGACTTTATTTGAGCTTAAATTTACAATGAGATTTCTTTTAAAGAGGTTGATCCAATTATAAATCCAAGAAAGGATAGTGGTATTTTATTATGAAAGTTTATTGAAACTAAGAACTCTTGTAGAGTTGTTAAGAGAGTTGCATTTAATTGTAATTTATCACAAATATAATTTTTTTCTTTATAATTGTATCTATGGTTCTAGGTTGTGGCACTGGTCTATAATAATTCATAAAGTTAGCAATTTGTTTAAAGTTCCAATTTATTAAAAGTAAAAAACAAATTTCTTGCTCGTACTCTGTCAGGGTTATGCCATCTATAATTTTGCTATTTTCATTTATTGATTCGATGTTACCAGTTTGACCAAATTGAGTGATGTAGTTGGGCATTATATTTAAGACATCAACTAAGTCAATATTCTGCCCGCTATATATAGTTCCCAGAATTGACTTAGAGTTTTCGTGTTTTAAAAGAAATTTTTTAAAAATTCTTGCTTTGGTTCCATCTCCATAATTGTGAATATTTAATATTACTACGCCCTTTTTTATATCCTGTGAGGCTAATAATGATTTATCTACTTGCACAAATTGCTCAGCATATTGAGCTGTACCATCGCATGGCATCTCATAATCAAGTCGATCTGTTACATCGCCACATTTATTTAATCCTACTATTCTAGCATGTGCGCTTGTAGAGATTATATGCCTAGAATTAACATCTTTTGCGCCCATCAACGTATCTGTAGTATCAGATAACATTCGAATCATTTTTTTGAAGTCGTCAATATACTCGAGGTGATCTTTTGTGAAATCACTGGGTTTAACTAGTTTATACATTGATTAATCTCTTAGAATCTTGTTCAATACAATAGAGCGGTTTTAGAATAAATCGCGCTATCTATTTGAACAGTAGTTATAAATGTTAAGATGTTTTTGCTGAAATATTTAAATATTATAAGTCTATATAAAAGATTTTGAATTATACAATAAATATAATTCAAACACAACTCCAATATTATGGAGGTCATTAATATTGGACTATTAATATAATTACAATAGATGTACATTATTGGGAGCGAGGCTATATTAGTGGAGCTTGCTGTATAAATGAGGTAGTATTTTTAGAATATAGTAACTGATAGTTTTTAAAGTTATTTTTGCTGGCTACATTTGGTAAGTAATAAACATAAAATATTATCTGGTGCAACAAGCCGATGGCTTTAACTCTAACATGGAGCATTTATATTATTTTGGTTTTATAACGGTTATATAAGACTGTGCAATTATAGTTTATTAGATGGTTAATAGAGTGTTTTATATAGGTTTTGGTGGTTTTTGGGGTATGGTATTTGTTCATATGTGGTGTTAAACCGCGAAGGGCAAAATCTTCCAAAAAATTGGCATTTACTAATCATTGTGGTGAATGCCAATGAGGGGGTGAATCTACTGTTGCTGCAATAGATTACACCGTATTTATAACTTTAATTTTTAAGGAATGATCATGTCGTTCAAATTAGAAACTGTAACAACTAGCGTCGCTGGTTTAGCTAGTGTAGGTTAATACATTAGATCGTAGCGTACATAACGTAGTTTTGTACGCTACTCATTAGATAACAGAGTATGATTATTAACTATTGGGGCTATTATAACATGTATTATAACTGTATGATTAAAATCAAACCTACGATAACATATCATTTTATTGAAGATTATATATATTTTATTATTGCGGGAAAAGCGCAAAAAATTCATGATCCAGATAAATTTATTTATTCTTTGTGTAATTTATTAGATGGAAAAAGAGATTTTCATAATCTAGAAATCGAATTAAAGAATACTCATCCAACTAAGGCAGTGTATTTAAATGACATTCTCAGTACTCTCGATAATGCATATATTTTAGAAGATACCGCTTTGTTAGGTAGCAACGATAATTTATCTGAATATGATAAAGATCGTTGGAGTAGAAATACTGAATTTTTTGCAAGTTATTGTAAAATTAATGATGATAAACATGATCATCAAGCTCGATTAAAGCAGGTGAGAGTTACGTTGTTAGGTATTGGTGGACTAGGCTCACACATACTATACGACTTAGCCGCATTAGGAGTCTACAATATTAGAGCTGTTGATTTTGATAAAATTGAATTATCTAATCTAAATAGACAGATCTTATATTCTGAGTCTGATTTTGGCAGGAATAAAACCGATGCAGCAAAAGATAGGATGAAGACATTTTTTCCGACTAATAATTTTGAATTTATTAATAAAAAACTTTCCAGTAGTGCCGATGTAGAAGAGGTTATTAAAGGTAGTGATATTGTCATTTGTGTAGCTGATAAACCTAGATTAGATATTCAGAAATGGCTAAATGAAGCCTGTGTTAAAAATAAAATTCCGTTTATTACTGGTGGATTAGATGTAACACGTGCAGTTTTATGTACTGTTATACCTCGCAATACAGGTTGCATTGAGTGCTGGAAGAAAGCAGTTGAAAATGGTGATAAAACAACATTAAATTTACTACAAGGTGAAAACCAGTTTCCGCAATTTGAAATGCCAATGCCTGCACTTGTGCCACTGGTTTCAACTTTAACTGGACTTATGATATCAGAATTCACTAAATTAGTTACTGGAGTGTCTAAACCACAATCATTAGGAAAGTTACTTGCTTTTAGTTTTGATGATTTAAGTATTACTGAAGCAGAGTCATGGACACGCCAAACGGACTGTACTGTTTGTATGTGATATTTACCTTAATATTAAAGTGTAATTGATTATTTTACAGAGCTTCTAAAAACCAATTATCGTTAATATAGTTGGTTTAGTTTAAATTACCTATTCTGAATTAGTAACACATGGATGTTTTGTGCGTTTATGTCACTAGATAAGTAAATAAGTTGTTTATATGTTAACAGAAGATGACTTGGAGACGTCCTCTATAAATGTGGGGATAGTATTCTAAAAATTACTTTATTATTAAATCAGCATGGTATTTAAAAAAGGGATTTTGATGAACCTAAATTACTCTCGGTTATTAACGGCATATTTTTTATCTTCTATTGGAGACTGGTTTTATCGATTAGCGTTACCTATATTTTTGTTTAATCAAACAAAATCACCTATTGTTATGTCTGTAACATATGCATTAACGTTTCTTCCTTTTGTCCTAATTACTCCATTTGGTGGGGTAATTGCAGACCGCATGAAAAGACAAAATCTGTTAATTTACGGCGATTTTATTGCCTTTATATTAACTTTGATGCTTGCACTAGCCATCACGTTTTTTCCATACAATTTAACACTTATTTATCTTTTGGTATTTATGGTAGCTTCAGTAACAGCTTTGTGTCATCCCGCATTTCAAGGATTTGTTCCCTTAGTTGTGGAAAAGGATTATTTCGCTAGAGCTAATTCATATATTTTAACAGCTGATAATTTGATATTAATGTTAGGACCATTATGCAGTGGTATTGTGATTGCAACATTTGGGAGTGTTGACGCTATTTATATTAATGCTTTTTCTTTTTTAGCATCCTCACTACTAACTTCCACGATTAGAGTTAAGTCTGAAGAAGCGATACATCACCATAAAAAGCTTACGCTTGTTGGGATTTTTATAGATTTAAAGGATGGCGTTCGATACAGTATTACTAATCCAATTATTAAATATGGATGTATGCTATTTTTGTTTGTGAATTTTGGGATTCAAATATTTTACTCAAATTTTATGTATTATCTGGCTCATAATTTACGTCTTGATTCAAAGCATATAGGTTTGACATTTGCTATTACAGGGATAGGATCTATCATAGGATCTATCATAGCGCCAAAATTAGTTAAGCGATTGCCAGAGGGGCGTATTATTTTGATTAGTTGTATTGCTGCTGGTATCGCGGTGTTAACTTTGTTTTTTGCAAAAAATTTCTGGATGGCTGGGTTTAGCTGGGGCTTAGAATCTATTTTTAGCTCCATTATTATTATTACTTATTTTACATTGCGTCAACATGTAGTTCCTAATCAATTTTTGGGAAGAACAATTGCGGCTACAAGAGTGATATCTTATTTAGCCATTCCTATTGCTTCTGTTATTGGTGGGTACATTTTACAAAGAACTCACGATATTAATATTCTAATCTATATTGGTGGAATCACAATGGTACTTACTGGTTGTCTAGGATGGTTAACTCCACTTAATACAATTAAACAGTTTATAAAAGAGTAAGCAGATGATTGTGAGTGATAAAATTTTGCGGACTCCACAAGAGTTTGATTTTGAAAAAACAGCGTATATGCTGCAACGTGGAAATGACGATCCAATAAATATTATTGGTAATAATGAGTGGCGTAGATGTTTCTACTTTGAAAACACAGCACATTTAATTAGTACAAAATATGATAAAAAACTTTATATTGACGTTTTAAGTGGTGATATCTCTAATAAAACAGCTAGAGATATTATTGAATATACGCTAGGTTTTGATGATCCTTTTTTAACTACGCACGTTAATGCTCTTCCTTATGCCGAAAAATTACAAGGTGCAATTGGTCTTAATATTCCTGGTTATCCAGATTTATTTGAGGCGATAATTCAAGTAATAATGGGGCAGCAAATTTCAGTGGTGGTTGCTAATAAGGTACGAGCACGTTTTACCGTTCATTTAGGAGATTGTGTCAGCTATGAAAATATTAATTATTATAGCTTCCCTCAACCATTACAGGTTATAAAGCAATCAGTAGAAAATCTACGTGCCTTAGGTTTAAGTAATAATAAATGCAAATCAATACTAGCTGTTGCAAATGCTTTTATAGAAAATGAAGATGTTTTAAATTTTAATCTTAAAAGTGATCCAGAACACGTCAGGAAAGTTTTAACTAGTCTTTACGGTGTTGGAAATTGGACTGTTGATTGGCTTTTGATGCGGCATTTTCGTAGATTTGAATTTATTCCAGAAGGTGATATTGCGGTGCAAAAAGCGTTTACTTGGTGGTTGAATAAATCGAAATTAATGAGTGCTACTAGCGTTAAACAGTTTGAAAAGGAATTTTATCCTTTTGGTGGCTCAGTGGCATTTCGAGTGCTATATGCTTATTCCAGTAATATAAAGAGACAAAGTGATTGATATTTAAACTTTAAGGGAGATCTATTTAATATGAAAATTAATCCACAACAACTTTTATGCCAATTAGAACAAACATGTGCTGAGCATCCAATATGGCAACACTCATTATTTATAGCATGTGATAATGGAACTTTAACAATAGAAGATTTTAGGGTCTTTTTTTCACAATATTACTATTATAATAAGAATTTTTCACGGTTATTAGCCGCAATAATGGCCAATTGTGACAGTGATTTCTACCGTTCAAAGCTTACTCAAAATTTATGGGAAGAAAGTGGTGAGAAAGATATCGAAAATCGGCATGCAGAAATTTTTCGTAAATTTTTAATAAGTAGTTTACAAATTAATCCAGAGTGTATTCAATTTGAGGTATATTCAAAACAGTTTGGAGATAATTATTTACAATTTTGTCTAGATAATCCAATAACAGAATCTTCCGCCGCGTTATCATTGGGGACTGAGGGTATCGTTTCTAAAATGTATGGCATATTACGAAGTGGGCTTTTGAAAGCTGGATTACAGACAACTGAATTACAATTTTTCGACATCCATATTGCATGTGATGATGAACATGCGGAAACCATTAAAGAGATAATGTTGTCATATAGTCACGAAAAAAATTGGTTTAATCGTTGTAAACAAGCAATGTGTGCTGTGTTAGATTTACGTTATGAATTTTTTAATATGGTTTATGAGCAGATTAAAATGCGCCGATTTAATGCATTGATAAATCATATCACGTATAAATCAGAAAAGATGATATCGCCTACAAGTGTTGCATATAATACGTCATTTAATGAAAACATCTTATACGTTAATGAAGATAAAGACACGCAATTGTCATTTCAGGTACATAGATTACCTTTTTTTACAGATGTCCTTGATCCTCGTTTAGTGACTATTCCCTGTGGATGTCATAATGAATACCATCAACATGCTCACGAAACCGTTCTTTTAATACTGCACGGTGATGGGGAGGTTATTATTGAAGATCAGGTGATTGTGGTAAAAGCGAATGATATTGTTCATGTTCCAAGATGGTTACAACATCAAACACAAAACAAAGGTAAAGGCGATTTGCAGTTTTTTGCGGTCACTGATTACGGATTGACAAAACGAGTTCCATCGAATTCAGAGTCGTCATATAGACTTAATAAAAGAAATGCTCTCACATGATTCTGTAAGGTATTAATGATATATAGGGTATAATTATCAATAAAAGTTATTGATTTAGATCATTTTATCGTGTATAATCTATTGTACATAAGTGCATAAAACTAATATGGTTACGC
This sequence comes from Burkholderiales bacterium, assembly GCA_019744945.1. GTDB lineage: Bacteria > Pseudomonadota > Gammaproteobacteria > Burkholderiales > UBA11063 > Aquella. Next base: position 4,917 of record JAIETT010000066.1, on the reverse strand, counting down.
TCCTCTAATGGCAACTAGAAAAGCCCAACGGTGGGTAAAATTTGGCTTTATACACGTAGTATAATCCGTATTTGTGATTAAATCACAGGCGAAATTATGGCATAAATATGTGTTTTTTTGTGCTAAAAATAAATCTTTATTTGACAGCAAGAGAAAATTATTAATAGGGGCTCAGCGTATTAATTTAATTTCTTTGGGGTTAATTTTAGAGATTCAGGTAGTCAGATTTATTTAAATAAAATAATTTATAATGGAATAATAGTCATGAGCTTACTTACTAACAAAAACTACAAAACATTTGCAATGGTTAAATACCTTAGTGATAATTACTATATTATTGAAGAACTAGCCAGCAAGGCAAATATGTCAGTTACAAAAATTAAACAACTGCTGGAGTTTAATTTAATTCCAAATTATACATATAGAATTTGCTGTTCTATCTCTGAATCATCTGTGTTGCTTGGAACTTTGTTTGCAGAGGATGAAGACATTGATTTATATCATAAATCAACCTTGAGTTGGATTGAAAAAGCAAAGGTTGCACTTATTGCTAGGAATAATAATTTTTTAGAAGCGAGTACTTATCTTAAAGATCAAATGAAGCAGAAATATTATGATTTATTTCTAACGCATAAGCTAATTTCTTTTGGTTTTAATGATTTGTATGATAAAAAACAAAATATTAATGCCAATAAATTTGAAGAATATTTTAATAAAATATACCAAGCGTGGTGTAATGGAACATATGGAATTTGTAACAAAAATCCTAGTGATGAGTTATCAATTTTCTATAAAGAAGCATATCAAAATTTGCTAAATTCTTTAACCGAATCAAATACCAAAACTGAATATTTACCCGAAGAGTATTTACAAGTAGTCAATGCCACCAAGCAATATGATCATTATGTAAGTGAATTCACTCCATTGTCTTTTGCAAACTCTAGTAGACATAAATTTATTGATAATATGTTGCTATTAGAAAACTAGTCAATGTTAAAGCCCGCATTAAATAAGTGTCCCAAGAAAATTCGTTAATCGTCGTACATTAAGACAGTTTAGCCCTTATTGAGGTATGAAGTGCCTCAATAAAATTGTAAAATACGTTTAAATTTGCTTACAACTCCATATTACTGTCATGATAGAGAGAGTCAGAAATTTTGTGTAAATCAGATTTAAAGATAAATTGATTTAGCGCCATTTCCCAATCTCTCGTAGCCACACTAAATTAAAATTTCTATCTATAATATAAATAACGCGCACTGTTATTAAAAAACTTAAGAAATAATTATTAATTACATTTATTGAAAAGAGATTATTATGTTACTTTCAATTTTAAAGTCTCCTGTATTCTATTTTATAATAATTACATATTACACAGGAAATTCTTGGATGAATTTAATTAAACAGACATTAAAGAATAATTTATTGAGTAAGATTCTAGAATTTGTACTGGTGATTGGTTTATTATTTTATTATGGGTTATATATAAACGGTTTTTATGATATGGCTATACTTGTTATATGCTTCAATCTAGTTATGCTTATGATATGGAGTCTATTAAAGATTAAATGAACATAATCAGGATAAATTTGATTCAAACAGCCCAACAATTCCCTATTACTGTCATAATAGGGAATTTGATTTAGACACGTTTAGAGCAGTTTATGCCATAATCCAGCCTGTGATTTAATCACACACACGGCTTATACTCGTGTGAAAAGCCCCACTCTTACCTATCGTGGGGCTTTTCTTGTGGTAACCTAAAAACCACTAGTTAGGATATTTCATTGATTGGTGGATTAATCTAACAATTTCAAGATAGTCTTTTCTAATTCGATATACCACTAAGAACGGGAAGTCTTGCATAACTAATTCACGAGTTCCAAAAACTTTGCCAGTTCGTCCAATTTTAGGCATATCTCTTACTACTTCGATTTGAGTATCGTAGGAACGTAAGAACCTTGCACCTAAGCCGCTTTGTTGGCTTTCATAGTAATCTAACACCTCAGAGAGCGCTTGGAGTGTTCTACGAGTTTCTAATATTGTTAACCGAGCCATTTTTTTCTCAATGCTTGGCGATCTTCTTCAGTCGCAAATATTCCAGCATCTGCCTCAGCTATTCCTTTATTTATTTCTTCAATTTGCCAACGCTCAAGATCCAATTTTTCATTTATCCATCCTATCAACATATCTGATTTACGTCGATGACTGGTTTTTGCTAGGCTGTCTATTTGTGCTTTGGTTTCTTCTGGTAATCTAAGTGATAAAGTTGCGCTCATGTTAATTTACTCCATGATAGTTATGTATACGATGTGTACATTGTACTATTTCTGCAATTAATTGTCAATGCAGCTTAATTTCCAAAGAGCGTATCGCTCCCAAAATACTGCAATGGTGCGCAGCTATTAGAACCACTATCTCAGAATATTTTAAAATGTTCATTTTTATTGTGCCTATTATATTTTCCATTAGTTTAGCATATTAAGGCGGTAACATATAAATAACGTTAAAAATATGTGTTATAACATTTAATCAATGTTTATTAATATTATATATATGTGTAAAACAATATATAATAGCGTCATGTTTTAAGGTAATAATATGAATACAATTATAGTTATCGCCCATCAAAAAGGTGGAGTTGGAAAATCAACTATTGCAGCAAATATTGCTGTAGAGTTATCAAAGTTATATGAAGTAAATGTGATTGATCTTGATTTCCAAAAATCATTGACTTATTTTAATCACCGCAGAATTAACGAGAAATTGAAAGCGCTAAATATTGTCAATATTAATTCTCCTGAGGATTTAAAGAACATATTGAACAATGGCATTGGTGTTTATATAATTGATACAGGTGGTTTTGATGCTGATATGAACAGATTGGCTATTGCTGGAGCTGATTTATTAATAACTCCAGTTAGTGACGCTGAAATTGAACAAGTTGGGTTGTTGTCTTTTCGAAAAATTTTGCGAGATATACGAGAATACCGCAAAGATTTGCAAGCTAATATTTTATTAAATCGGATACATCCATTGGCAAATGCTTCGTTGTCTGATCTGTATGAGTTTATAAACAGTAACCCAGAATTTAATATATACCCATCTATTTTACGGGATAGGGCAGATTATAAAAAATCATTTAGCGCTGGTAAATCGGTTGTTGAATACAATAATAATGCTGTTGAAGAAATGCAATTATTGATTAATGAACTAAACAAATTTTTAAAGGGGCGTGAAAATGGCTAAAGTTGATGAGCTATTATTTAATTCTGCGACATCTGCTGCTGAATTGAGAGCAAACAAAAAGGTAGTGACGAGTGGCAAAATTATATCTGTTTATGATGTTCCGCTTATGTGGGTGGAAGCAGTAAAAACTAAAACAGGTATTAAATCAATGTCAAGTTTTACCAGGCAAGCTCTTCTAGAGAAACTTGAACGTGATGGATTATTGTAATTTAATGTTATTTAATGTGTTGTACCATTAATTATATGTGGTTTACGGCTTTATACCATTTATAAATGATTTTGAATAAGTGGCTTACTTAAAGCCTAAAAAGTTTAGTTATATTTTAGATTGAGGTGTATATGTTTTTATTTGATGTAATAAAAAAAGACATTAAAAAACATAAAGCAGCAGGATTAACCGACGATGAAATATCAGAATTACCTGCGTTAAAGATAAACATATCGGATCATGACTTTATGGAAACGATTGTAAATATTAGTGCAAAAAATTCTTTACAAAGAGAAATTGTAAACCGAGCCAAAGAAATTGGTTTATCTGGGAAGCAAGCAGATTCTTATGTTAAGAATCAATTACTTTTGTGGGAAAAAGAACAACGTAAAAAAGCCGAGGAAGAAGCCAAGTTGCTTGGTACCGCAATGCAACAGCTTTTACCAGAAATCTTTGAGGATAAGCGAGCTATTCCAAATAGTTTTTTACGAGGTGCATTATTTGGTATGGTGCGCAAAGGTCGCAGATCTTTAGTTGAAAACAAACCTATTTTTACAATGTCACAGTATGAAGTTGCTTTTAGTGGATCCGAAATGGATCAAAACGATTTAGAATTGTGGGATACACTAATTTATCTTGCAAGAACCAGAAATGTTGAAAGTGCGTTACGAATCACATTGTATGATTTATGCCAACAAATGAGATTGACCTATAATCAAGAGAGAACCAAAAAAATTGTAGAAAGAGCAATAAGGCTAAAATTTGGTACGGTAATAATTAAAACTGGAGCTAAATTATTTGTGGGTAGCTTAATAAATAATGTTTATATTGACACAGATGGAGATGGTAAATTAGTCGTTGAATATAATAAAAAATTAACACCATTATTTGCGGAAGATTTTACATATATTAGTGCTGACATTAGACATCTACTTGGAGATAATCAACTGGCTAGATGGTTATATAATTTTTATGAGAGTCATGAAAAACCGATACCTTTTGCGATTGATTTTATTAAAAAGTTATGTCGAAGCGAGAATGAGTTAAAAGATTTTAAGTATAAATTAAAAATATCATTAGAACAAGTAAAAAAAGCTCATCTATCAGTTAATGCAAAATCAAAATGGGATTATGAAGTAACTAAAAATAATTACATTTTAATTTTCCCCAAGGGAAAAAATAAAAAACAGTTAGAACTTTTTAAAGAGTTCTAGACAGTTTTACTAATGACGTATCAGCGACCAACTAATGACGTATCAGCGACCAACTAATGACGTATCAGCGACCAACTAATGACGTATCAGCGACCGAACTAATGACGTATCAGCGACCAATATTTTTTTATCCACAAGCTAACAACCTGTTATAAATACATATTTTTTTCATGAAAAGAGTGCCTAATCCCTATCTTAATCCTTTATATAATCCTTTATTTTCACCTGAAATTTATTTTAAAATTT
>JAIETT010000131.1 GCA_019744945.1 Burkholderiales bacterium | reverse complement strand
TTATTGGTTTGTATGGCATTTCGTTTACTTTAATTCCTGTGGTAATTGGGATTGTGTTGGCTTCATCGCATATTGAGATGCATATAGTCGGTGATTTTTGGGCAACCATTGCGGGGATCATGTTTTTATCGAATGTGTTTGGCTTTGGTTCCGAGCGCTTGGTGACAATTTATGCGCAGCGCTTTAAACACCTCTATGCGAGATCGCTTAAAATTAATTTGATTAATGTAATTAAATTTTTCTTGCTGATGTTCGCAATTATTGGCGCAATAACGCTGCTGGTTGATTTGGTGGTTTACTTATTGTTATTGAATAAAGTAGTACTAATTCCAAAACATATCCATCATCCAATTTTGTTATGTTTTTTTTGTATTTTTTTCTTTATGACAGCGCGCTTTTTAGGTGCGTTTTTGCATGGTGAAGGCTTTCAACTCTGTGTAATGCGTTATTCGATTTATACTAATTTCGTGCGAATAATTGCGGTATATTTGATTGTGCACTATGCAATCTATTTTGAAACCTCAATTGATGGCGAATATAATTTAGTTTTTACTTTGTGTTTAGTTTTATCGTTGAGCGAGTTAATCCGAATTATTGGTTATTCTGTTCAAATTGTGCGCCATCTTAGAACCATGCCAAATTCAGAAACGGATCAACTTGATACTAGCTGGAAAAAAAGCTTATGGTATTTTGGATTATATTCCTTACAATATGATTGGCTAGTGGTCATAACTATTTTAGTTGAGATGTTTGGTGCGTCAGAATCTGAACCAGCGATAATTGGCTATCTGATTGGTGTGATTCGGATTTTCTATTTATTAGGTTTTGTGACACAGCAGCTAATTCGCGTAAAATTGGCACAGTTTTCTGTGCAACAGGCTAATTTGATTCCGTATTTACGTAAGATTTCTAAGGTTTTTATTAGTGTTTTAATTTTAGTTTTTGCTTTGGTTTTAATCCTTGCACATCAATTATTGCTGCATTATAAGATTCCACAGCTCTTACCGCAATTATTAATTTTAGTGCTTATTGGGGCGTGTAAAGCCTATGGTGAGGCAATTTTAGTGAATTTTATTTTTACGACCGCCAATAAAATTATTCGTGGATTTGTATTAGGCTCCAGCGTAATTTATTTTGGCTTTATTGGTGCGATAATTACAGTTGCCCCAGCTGGAATAAATGGCGTTTTAGACAGTTTTATTATTTTCTATGCGTTGATCGCTCTATTTGAGTTAGTTTATGGACTAGTTGCCTTGCGCGTGATTGTACGCACTCAACAGAATTATGCTTTACAAGCTGCATGATTAGCTTAACGTGTATAGTTATGCAGTTATAAAATTAAAATAAAGGATTTAAGGATAGAGATGCTTTCAAAAGTTAATTTTAGTACTGAGCAATTTATTTATCCTGAAAATAAAGGTTTGATTGTAAACGAACTTAATATCTGTAATTTTTCAGCAAATGAAAATTTTGTGGAAATAAGGTAAGGCAAAATGAGTAATAACTTTATCAAACATATCACGCTAGAAAATTATAAATCAATTAAAAAGCTTGATTTAGAGCTAAAGCCACTTAATGTGTTGATCGGTAGTAATGGTGCTGGCAAAAGTAACTTTATTAGTTTTTTTAATCTGTTGCAAAACATCATCAAAGAAAATTTACGTGGGTATGTTCTAGATAAAGGTGGTTGCAATGCTTTTTTATATTATGGTAATAAATCATCGTCAAGTTTACAGTTTTCAATAAAGTTTGGTGTTGATTATGAATGCTATTATGCGGCTAATTTAAAGTATACGGTAGAAGATTTTTTCAGATTTATGTTTGAGGACTTTAGTGAGAAATATAATTCTGGAGTGGCACAAAGTGTTGGCTATGAAACAAGGATATATGAGTCTCAAAGGTTATTTATTCATGAAATAGAAACTAATCCAGAAGAATATAAAAATTGTTCAATAAATAATTATCAAATAAATGGGTTTAAAGCTATTCGACCATATCATTTTGATGATACTAGTGATACATCCCCACTTAAAGCAAAATCTAGTAGTAATGATAATCTATTTCTGCGTGCGGATGGGCAAAATTTATCCTGTATGATTAAACTTATTTATGACAAGTACCCTGATTATTATCGGATGATTGTGAACACGATTCGGAATGTGGTGCCAGATTTTCATGAATTTGTGATTCGTCAAAATAGTGATTTTTTAACGCTGGAGTGGTTTAATAAAAATAATGTCGATATTCCGTGGAAAGCACATTATTTATCCGATGGATCATTACGTTTTATTGCACTTGCCGTTTTATTGTTAATGCCAAGCGAATTACAACCACAAGTAATTATTATTGATGAGCCAGAAATTGGTCTGCATCCAACAGCAATAAATGTATTGTCTGGGCTGATTAAACGTGCATCATTGGAACGACAAGTTATTATCAGCACTCAATCCGCAGAATTACTTAGCCAATTTGAACCGAATGATGTGATTGTGGTGGATAAAAAAGGTAAGTCGAGCGAATTTAAACGATTGAATAATGCTGATTTAGCTAAGTGGCTAGAAGATTATACCCTTGGTGAATTATGGGAAATCAATATTATTGGTGGTAGGCCGTGATTAATCTTTGCTTTATTGTTGAGGGCTATGCTGAAGAAAGATTTGTTAATGAGGCATTGTCTGGTTATCTACAAAGTAAAACTCGCAAATCAATTAATATTATGGTGCAAAATTTGAATGGTGGGATTTTATACAGTAAATTTATTGATATGTTGATAAATACCTCGCCAAAGTATGATTACGTTACTACTTTGATTGATTTAGTCGGACTTAGTTCTGCTAAATTAGATGGTTATAGTACAATTATGGCTAATAGTAAATTATCTTCACTAAATAAGGCATTGCAAGTTGAACAATTAATTACGTCTGCGACAATAACACGGCAGAATATAATTTCTTACGTCCAGCCACATGAGTTTGAAGCCTTGTGTTTTGCTGATATTAATGCATTAGCCAAAAGTGATCCACTCTTAGCTAAAAATAAAACCGATATTGAGAATGTTTTGCGGCGTTATGATGATAACCCTGAGGTAATTAATACTGTTCCAAGTACATATCCAGCAAAGCAACTTGAGAAATATGGTTATACAAAAGGAGCAACTAATTTTGCTCTGCATTGTGATATTGATAAAATTAGATCGAAGTGTTTACATTTTGATCAATGGATAATTAAATTATTAGATGTTATAGGGAAATAAAATATGTTTGAAAATTTATCAACTCGGTTATCGGGTGTTGTAAAAACCTTAGCGGGAAATTCACGTTTAACTGAATCCAATGTAAAAGATGCCTTGCGTGAAATTCGGATTGCTTTGCTGGAAGCCGATGTTGCGCTGCCTGTAGTTAAGCAATTCATCGAAGAAGTTCGTGAAGATGCGCTAGGTGAGAAAGTTGTGGGGAGTTTAACCCCTGGTCAAGCTTTGATTGATGTGGTTAATCAGAAATTAACTAAATTAATGGGTGAATTTAACGATGCACTGGATCTAAGCGCTGTGCCGCCTGCGGTAATTTTGATGGCAGGTTTACAAGGTGCGGGTAAAACTACTACGGTGGGTAAATTAGCCAAGCGCTTAAAAGAAATTGATAAGAAAAAAGTTTTAGTCGTGAGTGCCGACGTGTATCGTCCTGCGGCGATTGAACAATTGAAAATTTTAGCAACTAGTCTTGAGATTGAGTGCTTTCCATCGAATATTCAACAACGTCCAACAGATATCGCCTTAAGCGCCTTGGATTATGCGCGCAAGCATTATTTTGATGTGTTGATTGTCGATACCGCGGGTCGTTTGACGGTTGATGAATTTATGATGGGTGAAATTAAAGACCTCCATCAAGCCTTAAATCCAGTGGAAACCTTATTTGTGGTTGATGCGATGCTTGGGCAAGATGCGGTCAATACTGCGAAAGCGTTTAATGATGCGTTAGCTTTAACTGGGGTAATTTTAACTAAAATGGACGGTGATTCGCGTGGTGGTGCGGCATTGTCAATTCGGAATATCACGGGTAAACCAATTAAATTTATCGGGGTTTCGGAAAAAGTAACTGGTCTTGAGCCTTTTTATCCTGATCGGATGGCATCACGCATTTTGGGGATGGGAGATATTTTATCTTTAATTGATGATGTTAAAGGTAATGTTAATGAAGCCGATGCCAAAAAGTTGATGGATAAAGTTAAAAAAGGCAAGGGTTTTGACCTGAATGATTTTAAAATGCAGTTTGTGCAAATGAATAATATGGGTGGCATGGGTAGTATTTTGGATAAATTACCCGGTAATATTGCGGCTAAAGCACCTGAAATTATCAACGATAAAGTCATTAAGAAAAATTTAGCAATTATTGATTCAATGACGCCAACCGAACGGCGTAAACCTGAATTACTAAAAGCGACGCGTAAACGCAGAATTTCTTTGGGAAGTGGAACTACAGTCCAAGAAGTTAATCAATTATTGAAACAATATGAGCAAGTTAGCCAAATGATGAAGAAATTTAGCGGTGGCGGTGGCATGATGAAGATGATGAAGAACTTTAAGCATTTAATGCCGAAGATGTAATTTGACAGCTCCACACATACGATGTGGAGTTTTATTTTGGGTAATAGCAATCGAGTGTAGGCATTTTGCCATCAACATTAAATAATATATTTCAATATGATAGTAGGCATATAGGCCTGTAAAGCTAATTAGTCTGATAAATTAGTAAGATATCAGCCTGTCTCAGCTTTTTTCTGCTACAATCCTTGAAAATATTTAGTAGGAAGCAAGCTTATGAAAATTTTGGTAAAGAATTGGTTGAAAATTTCTGGTGGAATTAACTTATTGTTAGTTGTGCTATTATCTGGTTGTAGTGGGGCTGGAGGCAATTCAACAAGTGGCAATACTACAGGCGCACCAATTGGTCCAAATTCATATCCTGCGTTACAGACCTTATTTAATCGTCCACATATACTCAAAGGTAACAATCAGACTATTGCCGCGCAATCTTCTTCCACTAATGCTTGTGGTATTAGCGATAGTGACGTGGAAGCTGGACTTGCCGTAACCTCTGGGTTTATCAGTATGGTACCGATTGCTGGACCGGCTTTGGGTGCAATGACCAAGGGAGCATATTCGGTACTGTCAATTGAAGGTAGCTCTGCGGAAAATTCATGCATTCAATCTGAATTTAATTTAATTAATCAACAGCTCGCGATACAAGAGGCACAAATTCAAAATATTGAGTCTGCGCTTAATTTAACCAATAATACGTTTTATCAATCAACCTATCAAAATGCCGCGCAGATTGTTGCAGCTGATCAGCTTACTTTTCAAAGTTCCATTGCAAATTTTTCAGGGCAAGTAAATAATGCTAGTGAGCTAGGGGCGTTAACTAATTTAATGATTGATATTAAATTTTGGAGCTCTAGCAGTCAGGCCATTGCGTTACCTGGTAATTTGGCACAGTATATGGAAAGTAATCCTTCATGGTTGGGCGGTACTTATATTCCTGGAGTAACACGTTCGGGTAACCAAGCAGATTATCAAAGCAACCTCGTTAGTTTAGCTGGGGTAAACCTTTCTAGCTCATGTATTAATGCGGGTAATCAACCCTACACCTGTGTCAGCCAAAATGCTGGAAGTTCGCAAATAGCCATGTATCAAGCTCTTTATAGCGCTCTTACTGAAAGCATACCTAACCAACAATATAATAATTATATTCCTTTGTATGATAATTATAATGATACGCTGATGCAAGCGTATCAACAAACCATAGTTGCGTTGCAACAGGCTTATTTCATGGAGTATTTGAATAATCAGGTGAATTATAATAACGCAATAGAATGCATTGGCAAAGACTCACTATGCCTGCAACAAACACTCTCTTATGGCAATGTGGCTGGTACTTATTTTGTGGTAGGTTACAATCCTGTTAACGCAAGCAATGAGAGCGCTAGCTATTTAAGCTCGTATAACGATGCACAACAACAGCTTACCTTGCTGTTTGCTGCGTATATGAATCAAGCGTATATCAATACCTTAAACTATATTGTTACTGATAGCGTCGTTGGTGCACAAGTTTATCCAACAGGAATTGATATATTTATGGTTAATGGACAGTCAGTTACAGATCCAGACCCTGTTAATTATGCGACTGACTTAGCGAGTAAAGTAGTGGCTCCAATGACGTATTTGATTAATAATATTCAAAATTCATCAGTTGCTGGCGCTCAGGGTTACTCATCAACGTTAGCGACTTCTTTACAAAATTTACAAAGCAAATCGTCGATAATGCTTTATCAGTATTATGGCTTAAATAATACTCGAGTATGGGCACAAAGTGTTTTTTCATCTAATTCAAGTAACTCTGGTGAGTCATTAGGCGTGATTGCGGCTAATTATGAGAGTGCGCCACAATTATTCATTAATGGCAGTAATTCCTTTGTTCAATTTAATCAAGCTGTAGTACCAGGTTATTTAGCTACTCCAACGGGTTATCCACAAGGTCTAAATTACCAAATTATCAATCAGTCTTTGATGCCTTATTATGCTGCGCCAAGTGCCTATCCAGTAGCAAGTGGTAGCGTAGATAATAATATTAATCTTAGTGCCTGTAATCCTTCTGCGGTTGGAGCGATACCTGGTTATAGTCTTTATTGGTATGTGCCAAATGGTGAGAGTGGGACATTTTCTTTAGGTACGAAAGGCACACCATATTTAATGTGTGGAAACTGGCAAACTAGTTTTTATCAGTCAGACGTTTCAGGAAGCATCAATAATAATATGGTGAGTTATAGTGGTTCAGTTGAAAATTTTGGCTACCTTGCCGCTCATTCATTAACTTATGCTAATTTAGCTGGCAACGCTTGGACGATTGTTTCTTTTAGTAATAACCCTCAGAATACAGCAAGCCCAATGACTTATATGGCATCTCCTAATGCAAATAATTTTGGGGTTGGCACCAGCTTCTATGATGGAGGAACTTTAGTTGCTGGTAAGCAATATGCGTCAATTAGTGCTGGTGGATTTGGTAATGCGACCAGTTATAATTATGTTACTGTAGCAGCAGCATTTCAGGCAACATTCCCTGATGGGTTTATTGCTTCATTTGGTATTAATCCGATTCAGAATAGTAATGATTATGATACCAATACGATTGGAATATCGTATAACCCAAATCTGGATATAGTTCAAATTAATGGTGAAAGTATAAATACTGAAAATGCGCGCTGGAATTATCCTAGTAATCCAGATGGTGATCCATATAAGTGGGCCGCAGCAATTTTGAATGTGACTTTAACCTCCATTAATCCAACAGGCAATAATAGTTATATGAGTGGATTAATAATTAATGGTAATTTGCTATTTGTCAATGGTTCACCGATAAATCCTTTTACCTTCAATGGTTATACCTATCCAGGGCAGAATACTTACCTGAGTTTAAATCCTGAAAGCTATACATCAGGAATGCCTGCTCCTTATGGTATAACTGTGCCAAACTGTGAGTGGCCATGGGAAAATTATAAGAATTTTTATGAATTACCAACATTTGTTTGTACATTAAGTTCTTATTGGTAGTTTATTTAGAGTCCCGAAATTTTTCGGGATTTTTTAATTAGCAAGAATCGTTTGAATTATGCTCAATCTAAAATCTGATTGAGCATAATTATTTGAAAGAGTGCAACTGTGGCTAAATTGATAAAGCTTAGTTGACTTTAAAGCAGCTTACCGAGTGTTCACGGACAATTTTGTCGGCTGGGCGAGATTGGCTACACGCTTCACTTGCAAGCGGGCAGCGTGTATGAAACACACAGCCATGCGGTGGATTAACTGGAGAGGGGAGTTCACCTTCGAGTAATTGAATGATCTTAGCTTTTTCGAGCTCTGGATTGGCCACAGGCACGGCGGATAGCAATGCTTTGGTGTATGGGTGTAATGGATCGCTGTAAATGGTTTTTTTCGCGCCAAGTTCCATAATATTACCCAGATACATCACCAAAATCCGATTGCAAATATGTTTAATTACGCCTAAATCATGCGAAATAAATAAGATTGTGAGTTTTAATTTTTGTTGTAATTCTTGGAGTAAATTAATTATTTGCGCTTTGATTGAAACATCCAAGGCACTCACCGACTCATCACAAATCAACACTTTGGGTTCAAGAATTAACGCCCGCGCAATTCCGATCCGTTGGCATTGACCACCCGAGAACTCTTGTGGATAGCGATTAACTTGATTTTGACTCAGCCCAACTAACTTCATGGTGCTAAAAACTTTTTCCATGACTTCAGTCTGTTTCATATTTGGGTAAAGGGTTACCAATGGTTCGGCAATAATTTCGGCAACCGTCATGCGTGGGTCCAGAGCCGCCACGGGATCTTGAAAAATAAATTGCATTTGTTTATGGACTTCGTCCCATTGTTTGGCACTGGCTTTGGCCAGATCAATGCCATTAAAGAGTGCGCTGCCTGAAGTGATTTTATTTAGACCGCATAATGCACGCGCCAATGATGATTTACCACAACCAGATTCGCCGACGATACCTAAAGTTTCGCCCTCAAAGACTTCAAAATCGATACCATCGACGGCATGCACAACTTTTTTGGGCTTAAATAAGCCACTACTAAGTTCAAAATGAACCTTTAAATTTTTAACTTCAAGAATTTTTTTCATAATGCAACTCCGTTTGAATTGGCACATTTAACCACATGGCGATTTTCGACGCGGCGTAGTGGGATATTTTGGGTGCAAGCAGTACTAACTTGGCTGCAGCGTTCTTGGAATGGACAACCTACGGGTAATTGCAATAAATTCGGCGGTTCACCCGGAATGGTTTTAAGTTTATCCACATCATGATCCAAACTCGGAATGGTTGCCAATAAGGCCTGCGTATAAGGGTGAATTGGATTTTTGAAAATAATTTGAATCGCGGCGGTTTCCATTAGCCAGCCACCGTACATCACATTGACCCGATCACATAAATTTGCCACTACGCCCATATCATGAGTAATGAAAATAATCGTCATGCCAAATTCTTTGCGCAGATCGCGGAGTAATTCCAAAATTTGCGCTTGGACCGTCACATCGAGCGCAGTAGTTGGTTCATCGGCAATGAGTAATTTTGGCTTAGTCAGTAACGACATTGCAATCATCACCCGTTGGCGCATTCCACCCGAAAATTCATGTGGATAAAGGTGGACCCGATTTTTAGCATCGGGAATTTTTACCCGATCGAGCATCTTAATTGATTCCGCCAACGCATCTTTGTAAGACATATTTTTATGCAGCATCAGCACTTCGGTCATTTGCGAGCTGATTTTTAGGTATGGGTTAAGTGAGGTCATCGGGTCTTGAAAAATCATCGCCATTTTATCCCCGCGGATTTTATTTAACTTGGCGGTGCTAATCCCAACTAATTCTTGCCCCATGAATTTAACCGAGCCACTAATTTTACCGTTGCCAGCTAGTAACCCCATAATCGCGAGCATGGATTGGCTTTTGCCAGAACCCGATTCACCAACGATACCAATAATGTCGCCATCATAGACTTTAAATGATAGTCCATTAACAGCACGGACTAAACCATCTTGAACTTTGAATTCCACGGTTAAATTACGGACATCTAAGAGAGGGGTTTTTTTTGCAGTCATTGAGTGCTCCTAACGTGGATCTAAAGCGTCGCGTAAGCCGTTGGCTAAGAATGCGAATGAAAGTAGAGTGATAACCATTAAAGTGGCTGGACACAGAAGTAACCACCAGGCTTGCATATTTTGCGCGCCATCGGAAATCAATAATCCCCATGAGGTCATTGGTTCGGTTACGCCGAGCCCAAAAAAGCTTAACACCGCCGACATGACGATCATATTTGGTACAGTTAGTGCGGCATAGACAATCACAATTCCGAGTAAATTAGGAATTACGTGGCGAGTAATAATTTTAAAATTGCTTACTCCAGAAATCATCGCGGCTTCCACAAATTCTTTGTGCTTAATGCTAAGGGTTTGCCCGCGGACAATTCGTGACATATCCAGCCAAGAAATCGCGGCAATTGCGACAAATGAGAGCGCCATGCTGTTACCAAAGAGGGTAATCAGCAAGATACAGAAAAATAGAAATGGAATACCATACAGCACATCGACAATCCGCATCATAATGGTATCGAGTTTGCCACCGACATAGCCCGCAATCGCGCCATAGAAGATTCCAACTAATAACACCACAAAGGCTGCGGCAAAAGCGATTTCAAAAGTAATCCGTCCACCAATGAAACAGCGTACAAAAAGATCACGGCCTAGGCTATCGGTACCAAACCAATGCGCTGCACTCGGGGATTGCATAATTTGCCCCCAATCGGTTTTATCGTACGCTACCGAGCTAAACATTGGCACGACTATACATAACAGCGTCAGTACCACGATAATGCAACCGCTAGTCATGGCTAATTTATTCCGCGCTAAGCGACTGAAAACACTTAACCAGAAACCTTTAGTTTTTGGCGTGTCGAGATTGAAGTTTTTTGCTTTTACAAACATTTCATTTTATCCTATTGTTTAATTTTAGGGTCAAGGAGCATATAAAGTAAATCGACGATGATGTTAAATATGATCGTTAAAATACTACCTAAAATAGTGATTGCCATAATCATATTATAATCACGATTGGTCGCGGCATTGGTGGTTAAAACCCCAAGTCCGGGTAAGGTGAAAATTTGTTCGGTTACAACTGCACCCACCAAAATCCCTGCAAACATTGGACCCAATAATGAAATTACGGGTAAAATTGCAGGCTTAATCGCATGTTTGAATAAGATTTTTTTGGTTGGTAAACCTTTGGCACGTGCGGTACGGATGTAGTTAGAATTTAGTACATCGATAATGCTACCGCGGGTTACAAAGGCGATGGTTGGCGAGTAAGCTAACACCAACACTAATACAGGTAAAAATAAATGTGCAAAGTCGCCATCACCCCAACCACCAGCTGGAAAGAGTTGTAAGGTTACGGCTAAAATTAAGACAAATAGTGGACCTGTTACCATGGTTGGCACAGCGGTAAAGAAGATATTACTTGATACCACCAGTTTATCAAACCATGAGTTTTTATGTAGTCCTGCATAAGCACCTAAAATTATCCCAAAGGGTACGGCAATTATCATCGTATAAATGCTAAGACGCAAGGTTACCCAAAATCCACCCATATTATCGGGGAATAATAAGCTATTAATTGGTTGTCCGAGATATTTCATAGAAATACCAAAACTACCATGAATTAAATCATTCAGGTAAAGTAAGTATTGTTGCCAGATGGGTAAATCTAAACGGTACTGTGCCATCAAGGATTTAAGTGCCTCAGGTGAGAGTGCTCGTTCGCCATCAAATGGATTACCTGGGGTAATATGTACCAGAAAGAACACCAGCGAGATTATCGCTAACAAGGTTGGGATCGAAACTAAGATCCGTTTAACTGCAAATTTTAACATCGAATACTCCTTTAGTCTAGTTTATACCATTTGCTCATGACATGATCGAGGTGATTAGCATCAATGTCGTAACCTTTAACCCGTGGACTAACTAAGCGAGTATAGGTATATTGATAGAGTGGAATAATTGCATAATCATTCTGTACCAATTGTAAGGCTTGGCGAATTAATTTAACCCGTTGCTCTGGATCTTGGCTGGCTTGTGCTTGGGCAATTAATTTATCATATTCAGGGTTACATGATTTTGCATTATTCTGCAAATTGCCACATTGATATAAATTAGTATAGCTATCGACAGAATTATAATCGGCAATCCATGCATCACGACCAACATCATAATCGGCTTTATTGCGCGCTTTTAGAAAGGTTTTACACTCTTGATTGGCTTGAGTAACTTGAATGCCTGTGCCAAAAACTTGTTGCCACATTGAGCCCACCGCTAACGCGAGTTTCTTATTACCATCATTGGTATTATAATTAATCATCAGCTTTAAGGGATTATTCGGACCATAACCAGCGGCTTTAAAGAGTTCTTGGGCTTTGGCAATTTGTTTGTCACGTGGCCAAGTCGCCCATTCATAATTTAGTCCCGCAAATTTACCATTTTCCACGGTCGAGGTTGCATAGGAATAGGCTGGAATTTGTCCTTGTCCCAACACCTCTTTGACAATCGCTTGACGATCAACTGCCATTGAGAGTGCCTGACGGAGTTGTGGACTATTTTTAAATTTAGCCAAGGTCATGTTTAAATCATAGTAAGCTAACGCCTCGAGGCTGACTGTGTGAATTTGATCTGGGTAGTCTTTCTTGATTTGCTTATATTGGTCAACTGGAAAGCTATAGGTGATATCAATTTCACCAGTTTGATAGCGGTTAAATGCTGAGTTTGTATCGACAATTGGCAAGATATTTACTTTTTCAATCGCAACCGATTTTGCCGCATAGTAATTCTGGTTCTTGGTGAGGAGCATCTGTCCCTGAACCACCCATTCACTTAAAGTATAGGCACCTGAGGTAACCATGTTTTTAGGGTCAGTCCACGCTTGACCAAATTTAGTTACATTGGCTTTAGACATAATGGCGACATTTGGCATCGCGCAAATTTGCAGAAAAGAACTGTCGGGGTTAATCAAATTAATTTGAATCGTTTGTGCATCCAATGCTTTTACGCCAAGTTGATCGAGTGGTAATTTGCCCGCAATAATTTTATTGGCATTAACGAGGTTATTTGCCAAAATACTGTATGGTGATGCCATTTTTGGATCAACCAAGCGTTGCCATGAAAATACCACATCCTCTGCCGTTATTGGGTTTCCATCGGAGAATTTTATTCCAGAGCGTAAATGAAAGGTATAGGTTTTACCGTCGGGAGAAACCTCCCATTTTTCGGCTAAACCAGGGATGGTTTTTTGACTTTGATCAAAGGAAGTTAAGCCTTCAAATAAATCATAAAGCACTCTTGAACTGGTGGTATCTTGCGAGATAGTTGGATCAATGGTTGGTGCGTCAGCGCCATTGTCAATGGTAATTAGATTTTTATCTTTACTACTTAGCTCAGTTGCAGATTTATGTGAACAGGCTGTGATCAAGCCTAAGCTAATTAAGCCGAATAATAATCCAGTTAGTTTCTTCATACTCATATTTGGTTTCCTCATTGTAGTGAAACGACTAAAGTTTAAGTGGGAATAATTGTTTAGTATTAATTAAAATTTATACCATTTGCTCATGACATGATCGAGGTGATTGGTGTCAGGAGTGTAGCCTTTAACCCGTGGATTAACTGCGCGGTAATAAGTGTCTTGGTATAGTGGAATAATTACATAGTTATCCATTGCCGCTTTAAGTGCTTGACGCGTCAGAGCTACGCGTCGACTGGCATCAGCTGCTGCATTCGCTTGCGCAATTAAGTCATTGTAATTAGGCGTGCAGCTATGGGCATTATTTTGTGGGTTATTACACAGGAATAAATTAGTATAGCTATCCACCGAGTCATAATCGGCAACCCAGCCATCTCGTGCAACATCATAATCACCTTTATGGCGCGCTTGTGAGAAAGTTTTAAATTCTTGATTGCCTGAGTTAACGTGGATACTTTGTGGACCAAAAACTTGTTGCCACATTGAGCCAATTGCTAAGGAGTTTTTCTTGTTGGTATCCTTAGTGTTATAAGAGATGGTAATTTCTAAGGGGTGATTTGGTCCATAACCAGCGGCTTTAAAGAGTTCTTGCGCTGTGGTAATTTGTTTGTCACGTGGCCAACTCGCCCATTCATAATCTAACCCAGCAAATTTACTACCTTCGACGGTATTCGTTGCATAGGCATAGAGTGGCTTTTGGTCTTGACCAAGAACCTCTTTGGTTAAAGCCGCGCGATCAACTGCCATAGATAAGGCTTGGCGTAATTTTAGATTGTCTTTAAATTTAGGTGATGTCATGTTGAAATCATAATACTCAATGGTTTCCCACGAGACGGTATGTTCTTGTTCTGGAATACTGGCTTTAATGGTTTTATATTGGTCAGCAGGCAATAAATAGGTGATGTCAATTGCGCCAGTTTTATATTGGCTAAACGAGGAATTAAAATCAACAATCGGTAA
>JAIETT010000060.1 GCA_019744945.1 Burkholderiales bacterium | reverse complement strand
TTCAGAAATGCTGTTTATTTTAATGAGGTGGAAAACATAAAAATAGATTTAATCCAAAAATTCAATAGTGTAGCCGACGATAATGACGAATCCCAAATAAACATTGGAAATAAAATTTGCTGGGTTCTCAACAAAGCTCGGTGCTAAGGTTAAAACTTTGCTCAAGGCTAAATTGTTACTAAAACCACCAGTGTTAAAATCCGACCAAAGAACCCCACCTAAATCCATAATTAAATCTGCAGTTTCAACTAATTCACTTACCCCATTATCAGATAACAACCCCGAATAAAAACCCGCATAATTGGCATGAGTTTGCGGAATTACCGCTTTATCATGTGGCATAATTACAAACGGAATATTTAACTTTTCAATCAATTGCAGCGCTGGTTGGGTTAAGCCAAAACGATCTAGTTTAATTGAAGGTATGGCAACAACTTTGCGAGCTTGACTCAACTGAGCTAAAATTAACTCAGCAGCTTGCTGCAATTGTTCAGTTTGACTGATTAAGTCACCACAATAATTATCTTCAGGTGTCTTATCGGTTACAGGACGCGCGCCGTCGTCCAATGAAATACTTAGATACGCTGGTTGGCGAAATTTAAACGCCTCGCGAATGACGCGGTTCATCTCACGACGGGCATTATCTGGCGTAATTAACGCGGCAACGCAAGTTGCACTGGCGGATAAATTGAAAAACTGCCCAAACACACCATCACCCAAAGTATGATGAATCTGTTTATGCTTCGCCACCGCCGTCTTTACAGGTGTCCCAACCAAATGAAAGACTACCACATTTTCGGCTTTAGAACCCATCACACCATTTAGTGCACTTAATTCACCAACCGCATAAGTTGTGCATAAAATCGCCGCACCTTTTACTCGTGCATAGCCATCCGCAGCATAACTCGCATTTAGCTCATTCGCATTGATAACATTATGTAATTCTGGATTGGAAATTAGTGCATGATCCAGCGCAAAAGCAAAGTCGCCGGGCACAGAAAAAGAATGTTCAATACCTAAATCAACCAAGCGCGCGACCATATATTCGGCGGTGGTTTGCGCATGTTTAACCGTATCAAGTTGTTTATTTCCAGTTATATAATTTGCCATTTCAATCCCCATATAAATTTAATTTAGTTTAAAACTCAGATTCTCTTATCTGCACCACCATCAAGAATTACTTAAAACTTAAGCCAGCTTCGATAATTTAACGAAAGCACTTTAGATTTACACTAAGAATTTGACTCCAGATCATTTACTCAGGACAACAGCCCATTTCTTTACATTTTAAATCATCAAATTCATGCTGCAAAGTAACATGATCAATTTTATATTTTTCCAGCAGCATTCTCTGACAATTGCGGAGAATTTCTGACCATCCCTCAGGATTACAAGCTACTACATGCGCTGACAAAGCACTTTGATTCGCTGACATATACCAAATATGTAAATCATGCACATCCAAGATACCATCAATCGCCAGCAAGTCTTTACCAACTTGTTCATAATCCAAATGCTCAGGCACACCTGCCATTAAAATAATCGCAGATTTTTTCATTAAATTAACATTTGAGAAAATTAATAACAGAATTACCACCAAAGATAAAATTGGATCCGCCAATGACCAACCAGTGAAATAAATAATCGCACCAGCGACAATTGCCACCAATGAACCAAGTAAATCCCCCAGCGCATGAATCATCGCCGCACGCATATTTAAAGAATGCGTATTTTTGGATAACACCCACACAATCACAGCATTAACTAAAAACCCTAGTGCCGCAACAATGAACAAACTTGCGCCATGAACCTCTTGCGGATCCAGAAAGCGTTGAAAGACTTCAAATAATAACCAAATGGTTAACACCGTGGTAAACATACAATTGATTAAAGCCCCCAAAACCTCGGCTTTACCATAGCCAAAAGTTAAGTTGGTTGTGGCGGGACGCTTAGAAATTACATTCGCAAAATAGGCAATCATTAAGCCTGCCGCATCGGTCATCATATGCACCGCATCCGATTGCAAGGCAATTGAATTAATCAAGTAACCACTCACGCCCTCAACTAATGAAAAACTAAAGGTGGCAATCAAACACCAAAATAAAACCTTGCCACTAGTTTCACGCAACATCGTCCCATGATCATGACTATGCCCACTCTCACCATGCGCATGATTGTGCTCATGATGATCAATATTACTATGCCCAGAGTCACCATGTGCACTAATGCCACTTTCATCATGAGCTAAAAAAACACTATGTTTATCTTCTTTTTTACTCAATTCTTACGCTCCAAAATTACCTAATATTTAACTCAACCGTTAGTTTTGAACCAACCATTTAGCCCTCTTTAGCATGATTAATCGTATATTTAGGTATTTCAATTATTAAATCTTCCGTCCCAATGCGAGATTGACAAGATAAACGTGATTGCGAGGTTAACCCCCAAGCCCGATCGAGTAAATCCTCCTCCATCTCATCAACCTCGTTTAATGAATTAAATCCATTACGAACAACTATATGACAGGTCGTACATGCTCGTGACATATCACAGGCATGCTCAATTTCGATTCCATGTTCTAACAAAATTTTGCATAAATTTTTATTACTTTCAACGGAGAATTCCGCTCCATTTGGACATAATTCCTCATGCGGTAAAACTTTAATTATTGGCATTTAGCACATCCTTTCTTGCTTAAAGATTACAAGCGGATATTATAGCATAAAAATCTCAGAGTGTTTTAGTAGGTTATTAATCACCTAACTAGCTAATTCTTAGTGCTCCTCTTAGAGCACAAATCTATTTAAACTATGGCGTTAGCCATCAGTTACGGCAAGTCTAATTTTAGCTGGCAAATCGAAAAATTTTTATGCTGCATAGCAAAAATTTCTAACTATCGGGCTAATTATGCTATAATCCAAAGCTAAATTCGCTAAGCAAATTTAACCACCTAAACACCAATAGAATTTAGCAAAAAAACGGTGTGCATTTGTGGTTTAATATTATGCGTAGCTCAATCAATATTTTAGTTTTAGGAGTAAATTATGCCCTCTTTTGACGTAGTCTCAGAAGTAAATAAAGTCGAATTAAACAACGCATTAGATCAATCAAATAAAGAAATTGCTAATCGCTTTGACTTTAAAGGTTCAAATGCAAATATTGAATTTAAAGAAAAAGAACTTGAAATTACTATTCACGTGGACAATGATTTTCAACTTAGCCAAGTTAAAGACATTCTAATTAGTAAATTAACCAAACGTGGCGTTGATACACGTTCGCTAGCTGAAGGCAAAGTTGAAAAAGTTAGCGGCAATAAACTTAAAGAAATTATTAAAGTTAAAAACGGCATTGAACAAGAACAAGGCAAAAAAATCACTAAAATGATTAAAGATAGCAAAATTAAAGTGCAAGGCACAATTCAAGGTGATGTTGTACGAGTTAGCGGTGCGAAACGTGATGATTTACAAAGCGTGATGGAATTACTTAAAAAAGATGTAACCGATTTACCACTCCAATTTATTAACTTCCGCGACTAGGTAGTAACATAACTATGATAAAAATTGAAAATCTGAGCAAAAGCTATCGGCATAAAAAAGCTACCAATCAAGTCTTAGATAACATCAACCTTGAGGTTGAAGCTGGTCAAGTCTTTGGTATTATCGGTAAATCAGGTGCAGGCAAATCAACCTTATTGAAATGCATGAATCTGTTAGAAAAACCCGATTGTGGCAAGATCATTATTGATGGCATAGATTTAACTCAGATTTCAGCTCAAGAGCTGCGCAAAGAACGACAACAAATTGGAGTGATTTTTCAACACTTTAATTTGTTGAATTCTAAGTCAATTTTTGCCAATGTTGCACTCCCGTTAACCTTACAAGGCAACCATAGCAAAGTTGAAATTAAACAAGCAGTCGATGAAATGCTTGCCTTGGTTGGACTCAGTGACTTTGCGAATAAATACCCCGCCAGTTTATCGGGTGGACAAAAACAACGGGTGGGAATTGCCCGCGCATTGATTACTAAACCTAAATTACTACTTAGTGATGAAGCAACTTCGGCTCTAGATCCGCAAACAACTTCGAGCATTTTGGAGTTATTGCTAGAAATTAATCAAAAATTAAACATTACCATTTTCTTGATTACTCATGAACTAGAAGTGGTGCGTAAAATTTGTGATAAAGTTGCCGTAATTGATGGCGGACGAATTATTGAACAAGGTAATGCCTTTGATATTTTATTACACCCTAAAGAAGCCCTTACGCGTAAATTAATTATTGAAGAAGAGTCTGATAAATATCTGGAACAAGTCAAACACTTTTATAAATTTGAAAAGAGTTCAAATAAACATATTTTGCTCCTGTCATTTGTTGGTGAAGCTACTTATCAGCCCATTTTAAATATAATCTCCAAAGGTGCCGATATTGAATTTAGTATTTTACGTGGTGAATTAGGTCGGATTAAAAACATGCCTTTTGGACAATTATTAATTGAATTTGAGGGTGATGAACAGCAATTAACTAAAGCTGGTAACATCATGCGTGAGTTAAACGTACATTATGAAATTGTGCATTAATTTTTTAAGGTGGCACTTCAATGGCATTAGGAATTATTAATGATTTAATGAGCAACGTGGATTGGAGCGAAATAAATCAAGCAACCCTTGACACTTTATTCATGTTGGGTTTTGCGGTGTTTTTTAGCACGGTTATCGGCATTCCAATTGGCTTAATTTTATTCCTCACCAGCAAAGGGCGTTTATTACAAAACACCTGGGTGTATAGCATATTATCGTTCATTATCAATGTATTACGCTCAGTGCCGTTTATTATTTTATTAATCGTGATGATACCAGCAACTACCATGTTAGTTGGAACTTCACTCGGGGCTAAAGGTACAATTCCACCGTTAGTCATTGGCGCATTTCCATTTTTTGCACGCCTAGTTGAAAATGCGCTCAAAGAAATTGATAACGGCATTTTCCATATGGCTGAATCTTGTGGTGCAAGTACTTGGCAAATTATTTGGCATATTTTGTTACCAGAAATTACCCCTAGTCTAATTGCCAGCATTACGGTTACCGCAATTGCCTTAGTTTCCTACACTGCGATGGCGGGAACCGTCGGCGGTGGTGGCCTCGGTGATTTAGCCATTCGTTATGGTTATCAACGCTTTCAAACCGATGTAATGTTAATTACCGTCGTGTTAATGGTAATTATGGTACAAGTAATTCAAGTTATTGGTGACTTATTAATCCGCATTATCCGCAAACGTTAATCAATTTTAATTTAGATTTAGGAGTCGTGATGAACCCACGTAAAATCAAACTTAACAGCGTGAAATTATTATTAGCCTTAGGCTTAACGGCAAGTGTTTTCAGTGCGCTTGCCAACGAAACAATTACAATTGGCGCATCGCCAGTACCACATGCTGAAATGTTGAAATTTATCAAACCAGCTTTAGCTAAACAAGGTTACGATTTAAAAATAACCGAATTCTCAGATTACATTACGCCTAATTTAGCGGTTACCCAAAAACAACTAGATGCTAATTTCTTCCAACATCAACCCTATTTAGATCAATACAATAAAGATCACGGCACTAATTTAGTTACGCTGGTTAAAGTTCATTTAGAACCTATGGGTGTTTATGCCAATAAGAGCTCGGAAGCTAAATTCATTCAAAGCAAAAAAGCCACCGATATCCTCAAAGGCAGCAAAATTGGTGTGCCAAATGACCCAACCAATGAAGGTCGTGCATTAAATATTTTACAAGCCAACGGCATACTTAAAATTAAAGCTGGCGTTGCCTACCCAACCAAAAAAGACATTGCCGCAAATCCTTACAATGTACAAATCATTGAATTAGACCCAGCAATGTTGCCACGTTCATTAGCTGGTAAACAAATTGATTTAGCGGTGATTAATTCAAATTTTGCACTCTTGGCTAATTTAAAACCGACTCGCGATGCCGTAATTTTAGAAAGCAAAAACAGTCCTTTTGCTAACATCGTAGCGGTGCGTCCTGATGAATTAAATCAGCCTAAAATGAAAGCCTTGGCTAAAGCCTTGACTTCACCTGAAATGAAAAAATTTATTGAACAGCAATATAACGGCGCTGTTATTCCAGCCTTTTAATTATGATTAGTTACTTAATTGGCAGTTTAATTGATTTAACTCCGCCCCATGCAACGATCTTGGTTGCTGGGGTGGGTTATGAAGTAGATATGCCAATTTCACATATTGCGCAGCTCCCTGCCATGGGTCAAGAAGTTAAATTATTTACTCATTTAGTAGTTCGCGAAGATGCACATTTGCTCTTTGGTTTTTTAATTAAAACCGAACGTGACTGTTTTCGGCAATTAATTAAAGTTTCAGGAATTGGACCACGCATTGCACTAGCGCTACTTTCAACCATGAATAGTCAGCAGTTGCAACAAGCCATTGAAGAAGAAGACTTAAATACCTTATGTCTAACGCCTGGTATTGGTAAGAAAATGGCGGAACGAATGTTATTAGAACTTAAAGATAAACTCAATTCGCCACTTGAATTTATGCCCAATAGTAGTTTATTTGCTGGTAGTCAAACTAGTGAAGCCGCTATTCGCAAAGATATCAGCAATGCGCTGGAGAGCTTGGGTTATAATGGCAAAGAAATTAGCCAAGTTATCAAGCAATTACCCGAATTAAATGATCTAAGTCAAGGTATTAAAGAAGCCTTAAAATTATTGAGCAAACATTAATCAGCACGTCTTCGTAGTTAAATGGATATAACGGCCCCCTCCTAAGGGGCAGTTACAGGTTCGATTCCTGTCGAGGGCACCATTTTTGAGCGTAACGCATGTTAACCATCCAACAGCATATCGATTTAACTCCACTAAATAGCTTACATTTAAAATCTCAAGCCAGCAGTTACACAATTTTGGATAACTTAGAGCAACTAGCTCAATTAGCGGAGTTAATTAAAACCCACGCCAAATTTTTTGTTTTAGGTGGCGGCAGCAACTTAATTGTGCCAGAATTTTATTCTGGTTTAGTAATTCACAATCAATTACGTGGCATTGAGTTTAGTTCAGTCGATGATGAATTTTACTTAGTGCGCGCAATGGCTGGGGAAAATTGGGATAATTTTGTCGCCGGTTGCTGTGAATATGGTGCTTACGGTCTAGAAAATCTGAGCTTAATTCCTGGCTCGGTCGGTGCTTCACCAGTGCAAAATATCGGTGCTTATGGGGTTGAGGTTAAAGACTTTATCGAACAAGTCTGGGTTTATGATTTGGAACGCGCAGAATTGATTAGCCTAAGTAATGCCGAATGTGATTTCAGCTATCGCAATAGTTATTTAAAAAACAACTCCCGTTTTATCGTGATAGAAGTTAGCTTCAAATTACGCAAAACAGCACAACTTAAAATTAGCTACGGCGATATAGCCGAGCAAATGGCTTTAATTAGCGCACCCAGTGCCCAAGATTTACGGATGTGTATCATTGCCACTCGACGGAGTAAATTACCCGATCCAGCTGAAATTGGGAATGCGGGGAGCTTCTTCCACAATCCAATTATCCAAACCGCTAAGGCCCAACAATTGGCCTTGAGTTATCCAAAATTACCAATTTACCCCACCTCAAATTCCGAATTCAGTAAAATTTCGGCGGGGTGGCTAATTGACAACTTAGGCCTCAAAGGCTATCGCCAAGATAAAGTTGGCGTGTATTACAAACAGGCTTTGGTGTTAGTCAATCATGAGACTACCACAACCCAAGAAGAATTACTCTCTTTCGCCGAGCTAATTCAACAACGCGTTAAACAACACTACGGTGTTCAATTAAATATTGAGCCAATTATTTTATGAGCGGAAATTTCTGCATAATAACTGTATCACATTGATAAACTAAAGAAATAATTTAAAATAACCATAAGCACAAAAGCCATAGTTATTTTAAATTGGTCATGCTTTGAGCTTGCTGGTTTGTTTTATTTGAGTTACAATTTACTTCTGCATTAACTATAATCGCTAAACATAAAAGCAAATTAACATCTTTGGGTGATTATCTAAATATTGCCAGACATCACAGCATGTTATGCCAGACACTGAGCAATTTGCAATAATTAACATTGACTACAAAACTCACGAAAGTGCTCTAAGCGCTCAAGGTACTCATCTTGTTCAATTAACGCCTGTTCTCGACTAATTAAGTTAAACTTCACCCAACGATTTGCCGCAATTTGCGCTAATTTATCTAATGAACTTGGCGTGACTACAAAACCTCGTGGATAACCACCAATGGTTTGGCTCTGACTTAATAATACAATTGGTCCACTCGCTGTAAACTGAATCGTTCCATTACACACAGGACTTGAAATTATATCTGCCTTACTTAATTCAACTGGCTGAGCTGAATTTAAACGAATACCCATTGCATTGGAGTTAAGGCTAATTTGCCAAGCTTGCTGATAAAATTGCTGTGGTTGAACTAAATAATCTATTTCTGGACCAGCAACAATTGAAATCAAATTATCATACTTGGTAAACCAGTGTTCAAAAGCTCCACGCGCTAAACCAACGCGCGAATTAATCTCAAGATGATTCTCAATTACAACCACATAACTACGCACACCTTGTCGTAAACCAGCGAGTTGTAATTTATCCCCAGCACTCGCCTGATAAACCACCGCATGCTGCAAATTAAGCGTGGCTTGCGCTCTAAATAATTTCATGCTCGCAAATTCCGCACCAGTTAGACAAAATAGCGCATCGGTTTTAAATTCTATTGCTTGTGGCGGGAAAATTACCTCCAAGCTCTCAAAAGACTCTGGCTCACCCAATAAGATATGAGCTTGTCGAAATCCGAGCTGATCCGCAGCCCCAGATGGCGTTATGCCCAAAGCTTGTTGACCATAATTAGGTAATCCTACTCGATAGCATAAACCAAGATTGCCAATTACTTCTAAAACGCTATTTGCTGACATGGATTTTACTGGCTAATTCTAAAGCAATACTTGAGTCAGAATGAATACATGCGGTAGTCAAATTTAAAGGAATTTCTTTTCCTGCAATTATCAGTACTTGGCGCTTCAATAGTTGATATTGTGCCAAAGCGGCTTCCAACGTAGTTAATTCTGCACCAATTTGTCCGCGTGGAATTAACTCTAAATTACCGTGCTTAATTTGATAACCTCGCTCAATAAAACCTTCAAACTCCACCCTTAACCCCGCAGCAAGACAATATTTACTGAGATAACTAGACTCTGGTGCTATAAGACTTAGCACCTGTTTTTTCAGTAACCACCCCAGCAAAACACGCGCTAATTCTGCATCCATATTTGCCGCATGATAAAGTGCGCCATGAAATTTAACCTTGGCAACTGGTAATAAGGCATATTGTTCGCTGAGTGAATCGAGTAAATCGGCATGGCTAATTTCCATCCGTTGCCGCCCGAAATTGAGCCGATCTGGATAACTTAAATGCGCGCTCATGCTAACTCCATGGTGCAGAGCTAACTCGCGATAATAGTTAACCGAGTCCAAATCACCCGCATGCCCACCACAGGCAATATTGGCAATATCAATATATGCCATTAGTTGGTCATCAATTGGATGAGCAATACCACGTTCGCCAATATCACAATTAATTTTAAGCATTATTTTTCCTCAATAAATTGAATAAAATCTCCAGGACGGAAACATTCAAACTGGTTAAATTTTGTCGTGCCAATAATGTGCCAACCACCTGGTGAATCTTCACTATAAATTCCAGTTTGTTCACCACCAATCGCAATACTACCTTTAGGCGTGTTAATTCGTGGACTTGCGCGCCGTGGTGTAATTAATTTGGCATCAAGACCTAATAAATACGGAAAATAGGGGCGAAAACCCAACATCGCAATTAGATATTTTGGCGCACTGTGTAACTCGATTAATTGCTCTGTACTTAGTTGATGATATTGCAATACATAATCCAAATCATCACCAGTATAATTAGTTGGAATATAATGGGTTTTTAACCTCGGAAGCACTGGTGTTTGAGTTAAGCTGCTAGCAATGATTTGATCTAAGGCTAGTTCTTCTGCACAACTTAATCCTCTGGCTGGCAAATAAACCGCCAAAGAAGTATAACTTGGCACTAAATCCACAACTCCTAATGTTTTAAGTGCTGTTAAGCCTTTTAAACACGAATACAAAGCTAAAACACTTTCAACGTTTTTACGCTCCAGTTGCTGAGACAACTCATATAGAATACAGTTTATCCCAAGATAGCGCTTGTAAAATTTAGGTCGCACTGAATTCAACAAATTGTACCACCACTAATTTTTAACTCAATTGGCTGACTAACAATACATTTTAAGATTAACTCAATACCCTTCAGCAAGGTCTCCATCCCCATTGAGGGTTGACTTGCCAAATTAACAACCTGCTCGGGTAAATATGGAATATGAATAAAACCACCCTGAATGGCTAAATTGCGCCGCTCAATTAACTCCATTAATTGATAAAATACATAATTGCATACAAAGCTTCCCGCACTATATGAAATCGCATTAGGAATTCCATTTTGAGTTAATTCATAACTAATCGCTTTAAGCGGTAAATTAGTAAAATACGCTGTTGCACCATTCTGGCTAATTACTTCATCAATCGGCTGATTCCCCAGATTATCCGCAATCCGTGCATCAATTAAATTAATCGCAACTTTTTCCAGTGAAATATTCTGCCGTCCACCAGCCTGCCCAATATTTAGCACAATCACAGGTTGAAATTCCTCTAGATATTCAGCCAATTGCTCCGCGGCTAAATCAAATGCACAAGATAACTGACGGCTTACTACAGAATAGTTCGCAATTTGTAAATTATCCAAACGCTGAGCCAATTCCCATGACGGATTAATCACTTCGCCACCAAAGGGTTCAAAACCTGTAATTAAAATTATTTTCATACTCATACCAAAATTAAAAGTAAACAAAAATTAGCCAACAAAATTCCAAGAGCGCTAGGAATCTGAACTTTAATTACCATATTCCGATCTTTAAGCTCCAATAATGCAGCGGGTATAATGTTAAAATTTGCCGCCATGGGTGTCATTAAAGTTCCGGCATAACCTGAGAGCATACCAATTGCCGCAATCATCGCAGGACTAGCGGAAAAGTGTCCAATTAAAATTGGAATACCAACTGCTCCCATCATAATGGGAAACGCCACAAAAGCATTTCCCATCACAATCGTAAATAAAGCCATACCAAAAACATAAATAGATACCGCAATTAATTTATAATCAAAATTAATATACTCACTCATTACACTCGCCAGCGCCTTATCCACACCAGCTGCGGAAAATACCAAACCTAGCATTGCCAGCATTTGTGGCAACAAAATTGCCCAACTCAATGCATCCACCAAGCGTCGCATTTCATGTAAGCCTTGTTGTGGTTTTTCCCGCGTAATAACACAAGCTAACAACGTTGCAACAATACAACCAATTCCAACACTAATAATTGTTATATTTTGCGGCTCAATCAATGGATTAGCACTGATATAAATATATTTAAATCCTATACTACCAAGAATAGCAAATACTGGAATTGTTAAGGCAGGAATAAATAACTTATTTCCCAATTGCTTAGCATCCGATAAACGTTGATTAAGCGAACGCTCAAGGTGTTGACCACTCCTTACTTTGCCAAATCCAGCTAATAACGTCACAATAACCACTAACGCACCAATAACTTGAATTGGTAACCAATTTCCCGCTAAAAATAAAACCCCATATAGTAACCAAAATAAGCCACTACTAATACGTTTAGGATTCGTCTTATCTTTAAAAGTATTTAAACCAACTAACATTAAAATAATCCCAAGCACATAATAAAAATAATTAATTGAGATCATTTGGCTTGTCCATTCTTTAAGTTCAACTGAATTTTTTTAGCTTTCCGTTCAGCGTAAATAATATTCAGGCTATGAATAAAAAAGGCACAACAAGCAGTTGGAATTCCCCATAGGGCAATATTTAGCATCTCAACTTTTATCTGATGATCATGCAAAAAAGTTGACATCAAAGCAACTGCACCAAAGGCAACAAAAATATCTTCACCATAAAAAAGTCCAACATTATCACTTGCCGCACAAAGAGCCCTAAAACGCTCACGATTAGGTGAATCTAAATTAGGATATTGCGTATCTAAGATTTTCTCAACCATTGGTGCTAGAATCGGACGCACCATCTGAGGTTGTCCACCCAAACTGTTTAAACCAACCGATGCACTTAATTGGCGCAGACCAAGATAAATTATCAATAATTTACTAATCGTAATTGATTTAAAATTGGTAATTAATAATTGAGCTTTTTCACGCAAACCATGGCGCTCCATTAAACCAACCGCGGCTAACGGCAAAAAAATTAATAATGACAAATTACGTGTTTTTAAAAATCCATTTCCCAAAAGTACTAAAATATCATTTAAAGAAATTTTAGCGGCAAAAGCCGTGACTATTGCAGAAATAATTACCGCAAGCATTGGATTTACTCGCAAAATAAAAGCTAACGTAATCACCAAAATACCCAATAAAGTCCAAAGATTAACTACAACATTCATAAATTAACGCTTCTAAATAATTAAATAAGTGTCGATTTTACCACATAAAGTAATCTTTTAACTAAAAACCCTACGCGCTAACGATGGACAACGTTTGAACATTATATTAATTAAGCATCAACATAATCGGATATAAATTAAAATTAAGAAACTGCTCACAACCGCAATTTTAGCACCATAGCCGAACTAATTTATTGGCTAGTTAATCAAAGTAGGTTATTTGTAACGGTTTTAATCTTATAACCTAGCGGCTTTAATCAATCGTAATTCAGCCGAGAATAAAATATTTGTAACTGTCACAATGATATTTTAGTATTAGCGTGCCTAGAACCTGAATATTCGCTCAATATATTAATGTTTTTAAATAGTTACAATAAACGCCAGTAAGTAATCCGACCATAATTCTAAAGATGAGTTAAATCATAAGATGCTATAAACCCAGACTTGTCTTCCAAATGAGACACTACATAATGCAATTTTTATGTAAACTAATGTTTGTAATTATTATATTTAGTGAGCTAGTTTCAAAACCTAAACAGATTTAATGGAGCCATAGCAAAAATAACAGGCTATCGCTCATCAAGTTTAATTTTACATCATATTACCAAACTGACAAAATAAAGATCTTGAATCAGATTTATTAATTCATATATCTCTAATTAAGATTTTGATTTTATTTACCGAATATCCAGAAAGAATTATATTTCGATGATTAAATTTTTATTAATTGGTATAGGAATCCTAAGTATTTCATCTTCAAGTGCCAACGAAATTGAAAGCTATAAAACCAACTTCAGTAGTGGAACTAAATTAAGTAATCCAGTCTTACCAATTCTAAATTTGCATGGTAGTTATCATGAGATGGGTGAGCAGTATGGCGCATTGATGAAATCTGAATTACAACTACTACATCAAAAAGTTGTACCTGATTACTATAAATGGTATACGTGGACTGGTTTAAAATCAATTTTAATTACAGTGTATTATCATTTCAAAATAGATCAACGCGAGAAGGATCTTTTAACTGGCATAAGTTTAACCTTAGGATTAAGCTATTTTCAAACCTTAGAAGTTGCTACTCTCCCCATCGTAATGTTATTAAATGGCGTTATTAACAGTATGGATAGCGCTACCCCAGATTTAGGTAATTGTTCTTTTGCTGCAGTTTGGGGCTCACAATCCGCAAGTAAATCAACATTAGTCGCGAGAAATTTAGATCTATTTAAACAAGTAAAACCACTTGATGAATATTCATTATTAACGATTTTCCATCCCAATAATGGTGACAACAAATTAGCCGCATTTAGTTTTGTTGATTTTATTCCTGGATTTACTTGGGTTAGTGAACGAGGTATTTTTGTTGAATACAACAACGGACAACGCTCTGTTGCTGGCATAAATCCATTAGGTTTTTTAAATTTAAATTTAAATTTTTATGGTTTATTAACAGAGCCTGTTAAAATAATTGTGTAAATTTGATTTACTGTTATAATAAATTGTTTGTAACAGGAGTATAAAATGAAACAACAATTGACTC
>JAIETT010000192.1 GCA_019744945.1 Burkholderiales bacterium | reverse complement strand
GGGGCGTAGCGCAGTCTGGTTAGCGCACTTGATTTGGGATCAAGGGGTCGTGAGTTCGAATCCCACCGCCCCGACCAGTCGTTTTTTAGTTTTCATAAAGATTAATACAAAATCACTTTAAGAGATAGTTTAATCTAGATCGTAAAGTAAGATTTTGCGCTCGTAGCTCAACCGGATAGAGCACCGCCCTTCTAAGGCGGGGGTTACAGGTTCGAGTCCTGTCGGGCGCACCAGTTTTATTAGTCAATGGTGGGTATAGCTCAGTTGGTAGAGCCCCGGATTGTGATTCCGGTTGTCGTGGGTTCGAGTCCCATTATCCACCCCATCTTTTTTTCTTCGGGGCGTAGCGCAGTCTGGTTAGCGCACTTGATTTGGGATCAAGGGGTCGTGAGTTCGAATCCCACCGCCCCGACCAAATCTCTCTTTATTCAAACTTCCAATAAATAACACACTAAAACTCTCCACTTTGATTTTCATACCTAAAAATAATAATCGCTCTAATATATATATTTTTTACCATGCGGCAAAAATACATTTACGGCAGATTAATTATCAAATTATCAATAATTAATTTCATCAATTAAATCCAAATTTATAATCCCCAACCCTTATGGCAATAATCCATAGCTAAAAGCTATCAATATCGCAAATTTTATTAATTAGCTAAATTACTTCAATTCTATTATAATAACGTAATCAAAAACACATTCAAGGATGAAAAATCATGTTACTAAGCACCATTACCCCATTTATACCAAGTAGTTTAATGTACACCAAAATTGCATTAATCAACCGCATAAATAAATACTGCCCATTAGCTGTAAGCAACTATTGTTTAATCAAATAAATTTAAGATAACTATTCGAAAGGTACAATGAATTTTAAAGAGATAAGGGATGGCAGAGGATAGAAATCCAGAAGCGCCACATATTCAATTCTACCAAGATAAAACTTGGATTAAGCATCAATTAGATACAACTAAACATGTGGCAATAGATTATTTAAATAAGCTTCTAAATTAGAGAAAGCTGGCTAATAACTCAGCCTTATTGGTCTGCTCCCAACTAAATTCAGCATCTTCACGTCCAAAATGACCATAGGCTGCAGTTTTACGATAAATCGGACGCAATAAATCAAGTTCTTGAATAATTCCTTTTGGACGTAAATCAAAGTGATTCATAACCAATTGTTCAATTTTACGATCATCAATTTTACCACTACCAAAAGTATTAATATTAATTCCAACTGGTTTAGCTACACCAATCGCATACGCAATTTGAACTTGGCATTGACGAGCTAGGCCTGCAGCAACAATATTTTTTGCCACATACCGTGCCGCATAAGCTGCCGAGCGATCAACTTTAGATGGATCCTTACCCGAAAAAGCACCACCACCGTGCGGTGCTGCACCGCCATAAGTATCAACAATAATTTTACGCCCAGTTAAACCACAATCCCCCATTGGACCACCAATGATAAATTGCCCAGTTGGATTAATTAGATACTTGGTGGCTTTAGTTAACATATGACTTGGCAAGGTTGGCTTAACAATCTCTTCTATCACAGCCTCTTCAATTTGCTTGTGGCTTAAATCTGGATCATGTTGCGTTGAAAGCACCACGGTATCAAAAGAAAGCGCTTTTCCAGTCTCACTATCATAACGCACGGTTAATTGAGCCTTAGCATCGGGACGCAACCAAGCCAGTTGTCCTGATTTACGCACTTGGGCTTGTTTTTCCATCAAACGATGTGAGTAATAAATCGGCAAAGGCATTAAGGTCGGCGTTTCATCACAAGCATAACCAAACATTAGCCCTTGATCACCTGCCCCCATATCCAAATCCAACCCCTGTCCTTCATTAACGCCCTGAGCAATATCGGGCGATTGTTGATCATAATTAACTAAAATTGCACAACTATCCGCAGCAAAACCATATTCATTTTTAGTATAACCAATTTCACGAATCATGTCGCGAACAACTTTTTGATAATTAACATTTGCCTGAGTGGTAATTTCGCCAGCTAGCACCACCAACCCTGTATTCACTAAAGTTTCGGCCGCAACTCGTGAGTATTTATCCTGAGCAAATACCGCATCTAAAATCGCATCGGAAATTTGATCGGCTACCTTATCAGGATGACCTTCAGAAACGGACTCTGAGGTAAATAAAAATTCTGACATTATTCATTCCTTATAAAACTTAACTATAATTCGAGCTCCGCTATCTATAAAAACTAATTCAAATAGCTCACACTCAAGATTAATTGAAAATCTGGCTAAAACCAGTACGTTACAACACATAGACATAGACTATTTATTACAGTATAATAAAATTACTCGAACATAAATATGCCAAATTTACTAACCGCATATGCTAAATAAATTGAATTAATCGTATTGAATATACGCTAAGAAGAAAAGAATAGATATAACAACTCTGGTTATAATGTGTAATTTCTCCCTTTAGCCATATAAAGCATAAATCAAAGCCACGCAAGCTGGAGAGACAAATCTGACTTTGATAAGCATGATTCTAACACAAATCATAACACTACATTTTAAAATTAAAATAAACTCTGAACTAAACCCATGATATAAAAAAACCCCGTACCAAATGGCACAGGGTTTTGAAAACTTTTCAGTAAACGATTAACGTTTAGAGAATTGTTTAGCGCGACGAGCTTTACGCAAGCCGCATTTTTTACGTTCAACTTCACGTGAATCGCGAGTAACAAAGCCTGCTTGAGACAATGCTGATTTCAAATCAGGATTGTATTCGATTAATGCACGAGTAATTCCGTGACGAATCGCACCAGCTTGACCAGACTCACCACCACCGTGAACGTTAATACGAATATCAAAAGTAGATAAATGATCAACCAACGCTAAAGGTTGACGTACTACCATGCAGCTAGTTGGACGAGCAAAATACTCATCATAAGCTTTATCGTTCACAATAATTTGACCAGCACCTTTAGTGATAAACACGCGAGCTACTGAACTTTTACGACGACCTGTACCGTAATTATAATTTCCAACCATTTATTAAGCCCCTATTAATATCTCTAATTGTTTAGGTTGTTGAGCAGTATGAGGATGTTCTTCACCAGCATACACTTTTAATTTTTTAATCATTGCATAACCTAAAGGACCTTTAGGCAACATACCTTTTACAGCATGGATTAAAATTTTCTCGGGAGCTTTTTCCAACATTTGGTTGAATGTGCGTGAGTAGATACCACCAGGGTAGCCAGTATGACGGTAATAAATCTTGTCTAAAGTTTTTTTACCAGTAACAACTAATTTGTCCGCATTGGTAACAACGATAAAATCACCAGTATCTACGTGTGGGGTGTAAATAGCTTTGTGTTTTCCACGAAGTACGTGTGCAATTCGAGCCGCTAAACGACCTAATACTTGGTCTTTAGCATCTACAACAAACCACTCGTGATTTACTTCATGAGCTTTTGCTGAAAAAGTTTTCATATATTATTTCCTAAATTTTTTGATTTTATTACAAATACCTGAAAGTTAAATTTCAGAGCCTTTTCGACATATAATATTTGCAACAGGTAAGTGGTATGGCATAATTGTAACACAGCTTGAAGATTAATTTCAACTATATTTCCCGAGTACTGATTATTCTATCTAAAGCTCAGCATTAAACTCTGCAATGCGATTGGCTATTATGATAGAATTCAAGAGTTATTAAGAATAAACCCCGAGAAAAACAAATAAAATGACCGTAACAAATCAAAAACTAAAACCCAAATCACACGCCAAACAAGCGACTATCTTAATTGCACTCGTTATTCTATTCGGTCTAGGTTACGCCATAAAAGTAGCTTATGGTGCCTTTCTAACCCGCAGCAAGGTTGCCGAAGCTTTTTTACTGGTACACCCAATTCAAAACACCCTAAATGAATTTGCAGTTAAAAACGCTGGTTATCCATTAGGCATGGAGTTGGAAAACACCTCGTTTGGCTTGCCACAACCATTTGAAATTCAAGGAACCTATATTAGTAGCGTTGTTGCACATAAAGAAGTGGAAACCAGCCAAGTAACTATTTTTGCCTACATTAATACGCAGATTATCCCTGACTTGGAAGACGGTAAAGATATTCTATTAACTAACCCCTACATTAAATTTCTTGGAACCTTTGATGGTAAATCTACACAATGGGAATGTAGCTCTAATTTAGCTAAACGCTATTTACCGAATAATTGTTCAGGTAGTTAGTAACTACTCAATAACTAATACGTTCTAGATTCACACTAACGAGTATTTAAATCGCTAAGAATATAAAATCACCGACTGTCGCTAGCCAAATGAGAACAGTTGATTATTAACTGAACAATTTATTAATTCATCGCTAAATATCATCTTACGCACTGCTCTAGCTGATTTAAAATAAATTCTGCATTATAGAGTTTTGCGGCTAAATTGACTGATTTGACCTGCCAGATTAATTTATTTTTACCATCGTACTTACAGGTTTTGAGCTGCTGCATCAACAACACAATTTGCAATGGTTCAACGGGTGGTTTATCAATAAACAGCAGATTAAGCGTGGCATTACTCACATCCAATTTTTGAATACCAAATTTACACGCGGTAATTCGTAATTGATGCAATGCAATTAATGTGCGCACCGCCTCAGGTGGCAAACCATAATTATCAATGATGTCTTGATAAACTAAGTCTAACTGCTCGGTATTTTCAGCCTTAGCCAAGCGCTTATAATAAATCAAACGCTCATGAATATTTGGGCAATACTCAATCGGTAAAATCGCCGTGACATTTAGATTTACATCACAATAAGTTTCGCTAGCTGCAAACATATCGCCGACTTTTTCACCAGCTTTGAGCTTCTTAATGGCTTTTTTAAGCATTTCGCTGTATAAGGTCAAACCAACTTCTTTGATATTACCCGCTTGATTATCCCCCAAAATCTCACCTGCTCCACGAATTTCCAAATCATGAATTGCAAGATTAAACCCCGCACCTAATTCACTGGTTGCCATAATTGCATCCAAGCGTTTTTCAGCATCTTTGGTGGTTCGTTCTGGAACTAACAAGTAACAGTAAGCTTGATGATGCGAGCGCCCGACGCGACCACGTAATTGATGGAGTTGTGCCAGACCAAATTTATCCGCCCGATAAATTAAAATCGTATTCGCATTGGGAATATCAATTCCAGTTTCGATAATCGTAGAACACAGTAATAAGTTATAGCGTTGATGCACAAAGTCTTTAATCGTTTGCTCTAGTTCGTGTTCGGGCATTTGACCGTGCGCAATCGCAATCCGTAATTCTGGAATCAACTCGCTCAGGCGATTATACATATGTTCAATTGACGCCACATCG
This sequence comes from Burkholderiales bacterium, assembly GCA_019744945.1. Lineage (GTDB taxonomy): Bacteria > Pseudomonadota > Gammaproteobacteria > Burkholderiales > UBA11063 > Aquella. Next base: position 8,833 of record JAIETT010000192.1, on the reverse strand, counting down.
TTATACAAGAAAAACACTTGTCCACCACGTCTAATTTCGCGCAAGATAGCTTCTTGAATAATCGCATTATCATCGGCAACAATCAAGGTATTTACCGCTAAGCGGCGCGATGGTGCTGTGGCAATAATCGAGAAGTCACGCAAACCATCCAATGCCATCGATAAAGTCCGTGGAATTGGAGTCGCCGTCATGGTTAAAACATCAACATTTTGGCGCATTTTTTTGAGCTTCTCTTTTTGTTTGACCCCAAAACGATGTTCTTCATCAATGATTACCAAGCCCAACTTAGCAAATTTAATATCATCCTGAATTAAACGATGAGTACCAACAATAATATCGACCTTACCCTCACCCAGCAACATTAAGGTTTGGTTAATTTCTTTCTTCGAGCGAAAGCGCGAAACTTCGGCAATATTTAACGCAAATCCCGCAAAACGATTAACTAAATTTTGATAAAGTTGTTCCGTCAGTAACGTGGTTGGGGCTAAAATTGCGACTTGATAACCATTCATCGCCACCACAAACGCGGCGCGCATCGCAACTTCGGTTTTACCAAAACCAACATCACCACAGACTAAGCGATCCATCGGTTTTGCACTATTTAAATCGCTAATTAACGCATCAAAACTATTTTGCTGATCCTGCGTTGGCTCATAGCCAAAACTTTGCGCAAACTCAGGGTATTCTGATGGTAATGGAATCGAATTACCCTGCTGAATTTCACGCTGGGCATACAACTCCAATAATTCTGCCGCAATATCATTAACCTTTTGTTCGGCTTTAGCTTTAATTTTATCCCATTGCTTAGTGCCAAGATTGGTTAATTCAACATTCGCCCCTTCCAAATGCGAATAGCGACTAATTAAGTGTAAATTTTGCACGGGAATATATAATTTTGAATTATTTTGATATTCCAACTCAATCATTTCATATTCCATCTCACCGATGGTTTGCAAGCTTAAACCGCTATAACGTCCAACGCCGTGATTAATGTGCACCACAAAATCGCCAACTTTAATTTCAGCCAGGTCACGAACCATGAAATCATTATCAACTTGAGTTGCCGATTGACCTTTACGCTTACGGCGCTGAGTAATTTTTCCACGCGGATATAAATCTGCCTCGGTAATAAATAAATATTTAGCGTACGCAAAGCCTTGATACAACTCGGCTTGCAACAAAACAATTTTATCGGCATTGAGTTGCGTAAAATTACTAATTTGGCTAGCTTTTAATTGTTGCAGCAGCAAGGTTTGGCGCAAGATTTCCAAGCGCCCTAAGCTCTCAACACAGAGGATAATTTTAAATTGCTTGCTTAAAGCGAGTAATTTGGCAAACGGCTGCGGCGCATTATGGATAACCGCTACATCAGGTAATTGACTGAATTGTGGATAGAATTCACCAGTTTGCGCAATTTCCCAGCATTGATGCGCCTTTAGTTTGGCAAAAACCTCATCGGTACTTAAAAATAGCTCGCTTGGGCGCAAACATGGAAATTGATAGTTATAATAATCGTAACGTTTAGTAATCTCTTGCCAATTAAGATTTAATTGTCCCAGTAATTCATTACCATACGCCACTTGCCAAGTATCATCAAGATAATCAAATAGCGTTGCACATTTAGCAAAAAAAAGCGGCAAGTAAAATTCAACCCCAGCGGGTAAAATATTATTTTTCAAATCTTTGGCTAAATTAGAACTCTGTTCTTTAGGAAACATTGCACAAAACTGCGCTGCCATTTGACGCACACTTTGTGGATCATGCGGATACTCACGCGAGGGTAAAATTTCAACCGCATCTAAGGGATTAATAATTAATTGAGTTTTACTATCAAAGACATGAATCGTTTCAACTTCATCATCAAATAAATCAATCCGAATTGCTTGCTTTGAACCCATTGGCAGAATATCTATAATTGACCCGCGAATCGCAAATTCACCCGCTTCATAAACTTGTTGGACGCATTGATAACCTGAGGCGGATAATTGCGAGCGGAGTTGCTCACTATCCAATTTATCGCCTAGTTTAACTAATAACACACGCTGGGTAAAATATTCTTGTGGCGGCAGCAACATTTGTAAGGTCGTAGCTTGCACCAGGAGTAAATCAATTTGTTTATGCTGGACTTGCCACAAGGTTCGCAAGCGCTCGGCAATTAGCTCATTATATGGCGACTGGCGCTCATAAGGCAGCACTTCATAATCTGGGAAAATTGCAATGCGAAGTTCTGGTGCAAAAACACTAATTTCACTTGCCAAGCGCTGCAATTGATAACCATCATTAACGATAAAAAGAAATGGTTGTGCCTGCTTTTTAACTAATTCGGCAACAAATAAAGCATCGCCACCAAGCGGTAGTTTAGCTAGATGATTTTTTTGCGGATGAATTTTGGTTGGTAATTTTACATTTAACATAATTAAAGCACCAAAGAACTATCGGATTGACTACCATCAAAATGATTGGTTTTGTAATGAATTTCTAAATGTTGAGCGTTTAAACGCATATTCAAATAGGCAATACTCGGTAAAAGAATCAAAAACACCACCGCCAACGCTGCGAACCACTCAACTACAGCCACGCGCTTAGCACGTAATTTATCATCAATTAAAATCAAGCTATGCGGATTACTTTCCAATTCACGAATAAACTCCGCCAGCGAGGCTGCCAAATTCATATTATATTTACGCACTTGAAACGGTAATAAAAACAAATCCAGCAGCGCCAACAGCGTTGGAATCATCGTCCAGCAAAACAACAAATATAACCAAGCACTACGTTTGTGTAAATAAAATTTATGGATACCAAACACGCCGAAGAAAATTAGCCATAGATAGGCGACCCCAAGATTTTTACGGTTCTGGCGATAGAAAAAATTAAACTGCACCCGTTGAGCTTCATTTAACTGTTGTAAAATTTGTTCGATAAACGATAACTTAAATTGTCTCATTAATTAATTCACTTAAAATAGATTTACCCTCCATTCTAACATACTGAATAATCCCGCTACACTCGGCAATTGTTTAAGACCTGGCTTTAATTTATGCTAAAATTCAAAAATCGACACTTATGAATACATAAAGTGGCATAATTTCGAAAATACAAACCTAAATTAGCCACCAGTCTAATCAATATAATTTCAATTTAATTCAGATAACTACACCATATTAGCTAAGGGATTTATTATGTCATGGTTTTGGTTCGCACTCGCTGCCGCGGTCTTATGGGGACTTGGTTATACCATTAATCAAGTAACGCTCAAACATTTTACAGCGGTAGAATTAATCTTTTTTGAGTCACTGATTGTATTTATTATCTTTGGGGGCTATTTCCTGTGGAAAGGAAGTTTTGGCACCTTCATCACGAAATTAGCCAACCCGCAGCACCTCGGCTTAATTATTGCCAGTAGCTTAATTTACATCGTTGCAAGCGTACTAATTTTTAAAAGCATTAGTTCCAGTAACGCAGCACTGGCGGCAATTATTGAATCCTGCTATCCGATTTTCACCGTATTATTTGCCTTTATTTTGTTTGGCGAAATTCAGCTAAATCTACTCTCGGCACTGGGTTTTATTCTTATCTTAACAGGAATAATTATCGTCAAAATCTATGGACATTAACAAAGATCATCAATTATGCAAGTACCCGCCTTTAAATCAGTTTTTCAACACTATCTCGATAATCATAGCCAAATTAATTTGATTGCGCTTCAAACTGGATTAGTTGGCGGTGGCTTAGCGATTATTTACGCCTTATTTAACCCTGCCAACGAAATAATTGTAATTATCACCGGACTCTTACTCAATGCAATGATGCTGGCAATTACCTACCGTAGCCACAATTCAATCCAACGTTTACGTTATGGTTTAGTTTGTGCACTGTGCTCAGGGTTAGCTTTTGGCTTGGGGAGCTGGACTGGTAATAGCTTAATTTTAAGTAGTTTCGCCATTTTACTCTTACTGCCACTGGTTGGTTTAGCCAATGGTCGTCATGGATTAATTGCAGGATTATTTTTCTATATTTTTGATGGCTATATTTTGGGCACAGGCGTACATGCCACGCTCAAAATGGCACCAGTTTACGCCTTCTGTTATTTTATTGGCGGAGCTATAATTGTTTTAGGTGGCATGATTCGCGTTTTAGTCCGGCAAAAAATGTTAAATTTAAATGAGAATATCCCATTTATTCAAAACCAAAATTGGTTTTTGTTGGATCGTAAAAATTTACTGTTCAGCTGTGGTTTATTAGTCAGTGTCTTAATTTGTAATTACATTGCGGTTTATTACCAATTAGATCATGGGTACTGGCTGCCGATGACGGCTTTTTTGTTAATTAAAAACGATCAACAACTAACCATACAACGCTCATTGCAACGCATCGTTGGGACACTTATTGGCGGTAGTCTTGCGTTTGGATTTTGTTGGTTAATTCACGACAAGCTAATTTTGGCACTAATTATTGCACCAATGCTTTATTTATCAATAGTCGCCATTAGCCGTCACTATGGATCATTTACTTTATTTCTGACGGTGTCAATCTCGTTACTAATTGGCTTGCAAAACACCCAATCCATTCTTGAAGTTAAATATCGCGTGCTCTATACTTTGAGTGCGGTCGTAATTGTAATGATTTGTTTGCATGTCATACAACCGCTAGCGAATCAAATTTTACACAATAGTAAAGCGGTGCAAACCGACTAAAACACAAGCAAATCATCAAGCCAAAACTTGTTTCGCCGTTGCCACTGCTGCCGCAACACAATCATTGATACCAACACCAGTATAAGCATTACCTGTAATGAATAAACCACTATATTGACTGGCTCGTGCCATAATTTTGGCTACTAAATCTTTGTGTCCAAGACCATAAGCAGGGATTGCTTGAACATGACGATAAATTTGAACCAATTCTGGCGTGGCTTTAATTCCCAGCGTTGTAGTTAAACTTTTTTGAACTAATTGCTGAATTTGCTGATCATCTAAATTCATCACTTGTGGATGACTAGCTCCACCAAGCATACTCCGTAATAAAACTTTACCCTCTGGCGCGCGTGCCGCAAAAATACTTGAGTCCCATAAGGTTCCCAGCAACGCTTCATCTTCACCACGAGCAAATAAATAGCCAAAACCATTTAAGTCAGCCTCAATTTGCGCTTGCGCATAACCGAGACACACGACGAGCAAAGGAGCATAATTAATCTGTTGCAACGAATTAGCTAAATCCGCGTCTAAATTCTGCAACATCTCAGCGCTGGCAAAAGCAGGCGTAGCACAAACAATTTTATCAGCTGTATAAACTTCATTGCCTGACGTGACTTGCCACTGTCCATTCTGCAACTGTGAAATCTGGCTAACCGCTGCGGTTTGAATTAAATTCGCGCGTCCAATTGCATCACTCAAGGCACTGATTAATTCTTGGATCCCACCGCTAAACGAGGTCAAGACTCCACCTGGTCCAGCTGGACTGGCTACAACTTTACCCGCTTTTTTATCGCTGTGATGTTGACGAGTTAAGCGCAGCATCGCTTTTAACAGACCACCATACTCTTGTTCTAATTGATAAATTCGTGGAAAACAAGCTTGTAACGACATTTGCTCAGGGTCACCTGCAAAAATCCCACCTGCCATTGGTGCAATTAATTTATTTAACGCTTCAGCACCCAAACGCCGCCGAGTAAAATCTGCCAAAGTTTCATCGCTAGAAGCATGACGTTGTGGTACAAAAAATTCTGCGGCAATGCGCAACTTACCTTTAAATGAAATTAGGCTATTAGTCAAAAATTCGATTTGATTATGCGGTAACTTATGCAATTTTCCCTGAGAAAAAACAAAACGTTTGCGCGCATTATCGTTGCTAGGTAATAATTGCTCGCTAATGCCTAAGCTTTGGCATAATTCTAAAGTTTGTGGTTTATTCGTCAAAAAACCATTTGGCCCCCATTCGCATAAATAGCCGCTTTCCTGACGACTCCAGGCTTTACCACCAAAACGCGCTTCTTTTTCAAGTACTTTAACATTCACCGCTAAATTTTGCGCTTGAGCTTGCTGTTGAATTTGATAGGCGGTTGCCAAACCTGACAAACCACCACCAATTACTATAATTTGTTGCATAATATTCTCTTTTTACTTATTTTCAATTACTTTAGATTCAGAGGCTGAATTAGATTTAATTACCGCCTTTGCAGTGCTGGACTCGGATTCACTCAGCGCTTTTTTTGCGGCTTTATCAATGGTGACCGCGGTGCAAACCCCTTTTGCCAGCGTAGCACATGCCGCCGTTGTCGCCGCTGGATGAGCCGTTAACACACTACTTGCGCTTAGGTGGGTTTGCTCAGATGAGCAACGATTAAGTAAATGCTCGCGCGATTCACCCGAAAAAGGTGCATTGGGCAAAATATTGAACCCAAGCAGTCCGTAGAGTAAGGTAATTTGTTTGGTTTTTGTGGTTGATTGCACCTAAATCATTTCCCATCCTATTAAAATTTAACAGCCAATAGGTTAATTGTTGCGTAATGTACATTACACCGCTTTAAATAACTTGCCAATCTAGCTTTTGTTTCTTAGCATAATCTGTTTGCTGTGTCATTAGTATTTCTAACTCAAACTAAAACCACACACAACCGATTCAAATACTTAGAAATTAAAATCAATTTCACTGGCGCGAGACTCTTGTTCTATTTCTTGAATTATTTGGCGGACCTTTGGTATATCATAAATACACCTTGATCTACCAAGACTATAGTACAACACATTGTTTAATTGACGTAATATAACTGATGAGTTAAGTGGATTAGAATCTGAATCATTGTTAAAGTTATATAGTTTATTTGTTTCAAGCACTTTAAGAGATGAAGAGTTCAGCTCTAACATAACCTCTTTAAGATCGGGTAAACTATATTGCTCATAAAAGGTACGATCTTTTAACTCAATAAAACTTGATATTACCTCATTAAAATAGCTCTTACAGTTTTCCGAAATAACTAGATAAATGCCTCCAACATTATGACAAGTCGCAGAAGAATATTCTTTAAGCAACCGATATTCATCAAATGCAACCCTAGACAACTTATCATAATTATCATGAGTCTTCTCAGTCAATTTACTTAATAAATAGGCTTCAGTAAAAATAGCTAAATTAACTTCAAAATTCACTAGAAGGTGTTTTCTGACAGCTAAATCAGCTTGATTAACTGTTGTTGTTTCTTTAAACGATAAATTATTTTCAGTTATGTAATCTTTAAAAAATTTGCTTATGATAGTTTTTCTAAATAAACTTTGATTTAATTCATAGACAAAGCCTAAAATATTCATTGCTCGAGTAACTTTACTGTTATAAATAGCTTCTAATATTTCAACTTGCTTATCGCTTGTGACTATAAAATCAGCGGTAAAATAATCCAAAAAAGACTTATGGCTCCAGCGAAGAGTATTTCCATCTTTAATAAAAAGTGGTACAGCTTGGGTTAAATCATCACAAAAGTCATCTGGAGAGAATGAAAGATGTAAGTATTTCTTTTTAATTTGATTAATCAATCCAATTAGTTCATCATAACTATAACTAACTATGTTTTTTTGAAATGAGTCAAAAGCAAGTTGACGCAAAATTATTTTAAAATCTTCAAAACCTAAATTTGATTTTTTCTCACGACGATAAGAACCTTTTGAAAGATCATGGCCTTTGAATAAAGCGCTGAATACATCGGAATAAAATGTAGATTTACAGAGTGGAATATCCTTATTATAGGTATATGATTTATATAACAATGAGACTAAAAATGGGTTAATCAAAAACTCATGCACTTGTGGATTTAATTGCACATCTCCAATTAATGTTTCACTAATGCACAACCCGCTGATTTTATCAAAGGTTTTAAACATTGTAAAGGACTCATCCAGTTTAAGAGGTATGATATGAAATGACTTAAAACTCCCAAAAGATGACAAAGACTCTTCTGGTCTTGAGGTTAAAATAAATTGATTCTCACTAGCCTTATTAACTAATGTTAGTATATCAGCGGTAACGGTTTCTTTATGCTCAGATCTAATTTCATCATATCCATCGAATATAATACAAAATTTACCATGTTGCAATAATTCTAAAATAGCATCGTTATTAAGCTCTTTATCAAGTGGATTTATTAAAGTCATAATTTCATCAATCAGACTATGGCTCTTATCTATTTTCTTTAACTCAATTACTAAAGGTATTATCACTCCATTTTCAATTTGGTTTAATGCCAACCATTTCACCATAGTTGATTTACCCATCCCGGCGGTATCAGAAATTAATATGTTTGTAAATTGGGGAATTAAGTTATCCATGAATTCATGCATACTTGCGTTACAAGATTCTTTAGTCGCAGGATCTTGGTACTCTAACTTTATGGGATAAAAAATCTCTTTAGTTTGAACTTGCTGATTAGAGAATATTAATGTACTAATCGTTTCACTGCTTTTATAGACAGAATAAGCATAATCATCAATGATTTTTCTAAATTTGTCATTAGTTAGCGCCTGTTCCTTTTCAAGTTTTTTTGCTAGAACATCTATTCTTGGAGTGTAAAATTTGTCAACAACTGGTTTTATAAAGGGTTGTGCAGCCTGCCATGCACTTGTAAGGGCTATTAATTCTACCATGTGTATATTTCCTAAAATATTTATCTTTTCATTTTAATGGACTGCAGCGCCAAATCCAATGACTCACGAAAGCGCTCACGTAGCAACTCTTGATCCTCCAGAACCTCTTCAGGGACACTCATGTAATTCATTTCGGCAAGACTACCATCTTTCTTGGAGTAACTAAACGGATGGCAACCGCGCGCGCAATACTTGGCTTT
>JAIETT010000276.1 GCA_019744945.1 Burkholderiales bacterium | reverse complement strand
CCAATTACGGAAGCAGTGTTAGGCTTGGATGCATTAGACCAAACAGCAATTGATAATTTATTAGTCGCCTTAGATGGCACGGAGTATAAATCTAATTTAGGTGCGAATGCAACCTTAGCGGTATCCATCGCAGTTGCACGTGCTGCTGCCGATGAACTAGGTGTGCCTTTATTTAAATATGTTGGTGGCGTCGGTAAAAAAGTATTGCCAGTGCCAATGATGAATGTGGTAAACGGCGGCGAACATGCCAATAATAATCTGGATATTCAAGAATTCATGATTATGCCTGTTGGTGCACCATCATTCAAAGAAGCCTTGCGTTATGGCTCAGAAGTATTTCAAGCCTTAAAAAAAATCTGTAATTCACGTGGTTACCCAACTACAGTTGGTGATGAGGGTGGTTTTGCACCAAATTTAAATACCAATGAAGAAGCGATCAAGATTATCTTGGAAGCCATTGCAGCAGCTGGTTACGTTGCTGGTAAAGACATCATGATTGCAATGGATTGCGCTGCATCAGAATTTTATAAAGACGGTAAGTATAATTTAGCTGCTGAAGGTTTGGCTTTAAGCTCTGAACAGTTTACTGACTATTTAGAAAATTTGGTAAATACCTATCCAATTATTTCAATTGAAGATGGTATGGCTGAGCAAGATCAAGAAGGTTGGAAATTATTAACTGATCGCTTAGGTAAACGCATTCAAATTGTTGGTGATGACAATTTTGTAACTAATCCAAAGTTGTTAGCTAAAGGCATTGCGGCCGGAATCGCGAATTCATTGTTGGTTAAAATTAATCAAATTGGTACTTTAACTGAGACTATTGAAGCGGTTGAAATGGCAAAAACGGCTAATTATACGACAGTTATGTCACATCGTTCGGGTGAAACTGAAGATGCGGTAATTGCTGATTTGGCGGTTGGTTTAAATTGTGGACAGATTAAAACTGGTTCATTATCGCGTTCAGATCGGATTGCAAAATACAACCAATTACTGCGTATTGAAGAAATTTTAGGTGAAAGTGCAATTTATCCAGGCTTAAAAGCTTTTTATAATCTAAAATAATTTATGCCCTAGTTTAACTTAGCTCTGGCAACTAAATGTCTTGAATCAATCGTTAGATTTGAGGATTAATGCAGTTGGTTAAGCAAGGTTTAAACGTACTAATCAAAGTTAAAAGCCGCTAGATGTATCTCCATCTAGCGGCTTTTAATTTAAGATGATTGTCGCGGGTTAAAAATTAACGTTTACTGCCGCGAATAAAGTTGTCATGTAGGCGAAATTGTTTACGTGGGGTTTGTTCGCCAAATTTTTCGTGGATTTCTCGAGTATCTTGATGATAATCCAGATGATTTAATTTGGCTAATGCATGTAAGCGACTTTCATCAAAGTTTTTTGAGAGAAAATCACTTTGTATATCATAGCTTTTTTCAAGCACTGATTTGAGTTTGGCTAGTTCAATTTCGGTTAGATCATCAAACATTATATAGCTCCTAAAATGAATTAAATCTATTTAAATTAAATCACAATTAGATATTATCACAAGTTAAGCTTATTTTTAAGTATTTCGGATTTTGCTAAAATTATAAACCTATAAGCCATAAAAGACTTGTTTTATTCGCTGATAATCTGGATAGCGAATATGATCAATGTTGAATTCCTCATTTAGTCATCATGGTTGTGATTAATTGAACGAGAACTTCTGCTTACACCACTACATTCTTCATCACGAGCACTACTTGGTAGTCGCGTTGTAATTTGACCTACTTCCACAATTCGAGCTAATTGACGTTTTTCGCCAGAAAGTAGGGCTAGTTTATCTAATTTGGCAATCGCGCTACCCGCCGTACCATTATCCAGTGATTTAATTACTTCATCATATTTAGTGCCAGTTTGACGAATCGTATTACCTAAATCGGCGATTTTTTGTAAACTAATTTTAAATTTATCAGTTAATTCTATGGCTAGACGAATAATTTCTTCGGCACGCTCTTCGACTTGATAGGTTTCCCAAGCGCGTTCAATCATACCTAACAAAACTAGCAAAGTGGACGGACCAGCTATAAAAATGCGTTGTTTATAGGCATCACGAAGTAGCGCACCGCTTAATTTTTGATCTTCTTCAATTATTAAACTAAATAAGCCTTCATTGGGAATAAACATAATCGCATAATCAAACACTGCTTTGCCTATGGCTTGTTCTACGGCTTGCAGATAGTCTTTATTACTGAGGCTTTTAATGGTTAATTTAATTGCATCCAGAATTGCTTTGCTCTTATCTTCCTGATTAACAATGCTTTCATAATAGCGTTGAATAATATTCTTGCTATCAACCACTACCGCACGATTATGGGGTAGATTAATAATTACATCAGGAATAAGTCGTTTATCATTTAGCGTGATTTGGGCTTGCTCGGTATAACTAACATGTTGTTGCAGACCAACACTTTCTAAGATATTGGCTAAAATCATTTCGCCAAATTCGCCTTTTTTCTTGCTATCTTTAGTTAAGGCTAGGGCTAAATTTTGGGCTTGTAAATTTAAATCAGCCGAATTACGATTAATAACTTTAGTTTCTAAGGTTAATTCATTGATTTTAAGTTGTAAATCTTTAAGATATTCTTGCAATGGCAGAACCACGTTTTCTTTGCTTATATCACGGAGCGAATTATCCGCACGTTCTTTTAGTTCATTAATGGCTAGATTTTTTAGGTTGCTAAATTCGCTATTCATTTGAATTTTTAACTCAACTAACAGCTTTTCTAATTGTTGATAGGCTAATTTAAGGTGTTCATTCTCAACCTCTAGACGACTTTTCGCTGAACTTAATTCCAAATTGTTACGTTGCAGCTGTTTATTTTCCAACTCAAATTCTTTAGTCAGAACGTGTTGCTCAAGGAGTGCTTGATTAATTCTAGCTAGTTCTTGCTTAGTATGCGTCTGATCAGAGTCTAATTTTGCATGCAGCGCATTTAGTTCATTATATTCGTGTTGAAGTTGTGTATTTTGCAAATTGGTCTGATTTAAACCGCGCAATTTAGCATAGACAACTAATAAACAAATGATAATTAATCCGCCAACTATGGCGATGGGCATTAAAAGCGTTAGGTTATTCATATTTAATCCATATAAGGTGTGGTTGAGTGGAGATTGTGGAGTCTCATTTAATATTGCTGTGAAGTGATTAAAATTATCAGATCACTTCACAAATTAGTCAATTCGTAGGTTAATTAAAATATCGCAAATTTTAATATAAACCTGTTGTATAATAGAAAATAATTACAAAAAATACTGCTAACGTCTTGATACAGGTAATTGCAAAGATATCTTTATAGGATTGTTTGTGGCTAAGTCCAGTTACCGCTAAGAGCGTAATTACTGCACCATTATGAGGCAATGTATCCATTCCACCTGAAGCCATAGCAGCAATCCGATGAAAGACATCTAGTGGAATGTGCATTGCTGTTGCAACTTCGATAAAGTGATTGGACATCGCAGCTAACGCGATGCTTAAACCACCTGATGCTGAACCAGTGATTCCTGCAAGGGTCGTAATTGAAACCGCTTCGTTGACTAAAGGATTTGGAATATGCTCTAAGCCCGCTGCTACCACTAGAAATCCTGGCATAGCTGCAATTACTCCACCAAAACCATATTCGGATGCGGTATTTAATGAGGCTAAGAGCGCGCCACTAATTGCGGCTTTACTGCCTTCGGCAAAGTTTTTTATCACAGGTTTAAAAGCAAATAAAATTACACATAATATTCCTAAAATTAGCGCTGCTTCAACCGCCCAAATTGCCGTTAATTTACCAACTTCAATTACCACAGGTTTACCTGAGAGCATGAACGTAAATTCTTTACCATAACTAAGCGGTATTAGACGAGTAAAAATAAAGTTTGCCACACCAACTACAAATAACGGCAAGATTGCAATTAGTGGATTGGCTAATTTATCATGAATGATATTGGCTGGTTCATTGATTAAGTTTTTACCATAACCTTCACCATTGTTTTGGGCTTTTTTACGGCAACGTTCTAGATATAGCATTCCAAGAATCAAAATAAAGATACTTCCGACAATTCCTAAAATAGGCGCAGACCAAGTATTGGTTTGAAAAAAAGTGCTCGGGATAATATTTTGAATTTGGGGTGTACCTGGTAAGGCATCCATCGTAAAGGTAAATGCTCCTAGCGCTATAGTACCAGGAATTAAGCGTTTTGGTATATCACCTGCACGAAATAATTCCGCTGCAAATGGATAGACCGCAAATACCACTACAAATAGCGAAACTCCACCATAAGTTAAGACCGCACAAACTAAGACAATCGCTAAAATTGCGCGTTCTTTGCCAATTAGTTTAATTACTGAGGCAACGATTGATTTGGAAAATCCTGACAGTTCAATGACTTTACCAAATAGTGCGCCTAACATAAAAACAGGAAAGTAGAGTTTAATGAAGTCGACCATTTTGGCCATGAAAACATTGGAAAACATTGGTGCGACCAGATGTGGGTCAGTCAGAAATACGGCAAGTAAGGCTGCAATTGGTGAAAATAAAATTACACTATAACCACGGTAAGCCACAAACATTAAAAATACTAATGCTAAAATTACAATTAAGACGCTCATATGCTTTAACCTTCTCCAAAGTTAGATTTAAATAACTGAACCAGATTATAGCAGTAATATTGTGTAGTCTAATAAGAATATTTAATTTGCAGGCACTTTGTTTTATTTTGACGTAAATGTATGTTGCTAGAGCAGATCGCATATTCAATTGGATCTACCATCCTTATAATATTATCAGGATTAATAAAATTTCTAACCATCTTGCTAGTCTGGGTTGCTCGCCAGAACCACAGAAATTCCCTTAGCTATGATTCAAGCGCAACTTTGGTAATTAAGGTGTTATATTTCCAAATCCATATTTTCTGACTTTAACCTAAAATATTGTCATTGTTAGATTTAAATTTATGGTCTAGCTGGCATACCTGGAGAGACAGAGAGAATCTCATACCCTATGTCAGTCACTAATACCGTATGTTCCCATTGTGCAGATAAACTTTTGTCTTTAGTTGAAGCAGTCCAGCCATCTTTACTAAATTTTACAATTCTACTTCCCTGATTAATCATTGGTTCAATTGTAAAAATCATACCTGGCTCAAGTTTAACTCCAGTTTTTTCTCTTCCATAATGCAGAATCTCAAGTGATGATTCATGGTATTTTTTTCCGATTCCGTGCCCAGTAAACTCTCTTACAACACTGTATCCATTTTTTTCAGCATGGCTTTGAATTGCATGGCCAATATCCCCAATAAAATTACCGGGTTTAACAGTTTCAATACCTTTCCATAAGCATTCATAGCAAATTTGGCATAGTCTAGCAGCATATTTTGAAACACTTCCCACATAAAACATTCTAGAAGTATCTCCAAAGTAACCGTTTTTCCCAATCATACTATCGATATTGAGTATGTCACCATTCTTTAAAGGCTTATTATCTGGTATTCCATGACAAATCACATCATTGACTGAAGTACACATGGATTTTGGAAATGGTGGGCCAGACTCGCTTGGATTAGGGCAGTTCAATGGTGCTGGAAAAGCCCCTCGGACGTTAGTTATATAGTCATGACAGAGCTTGTCAAGTTCATTGGTAGTAACTCCTGGAACAACAAATGGTGCAATATAATCCAGTACATCAGCAGCAATTTTCCCTGAAACTCTCATTTGCTCAATATCATATGGAGTTTTAATAATTGGTTTATTCACAAATAAAGTCCTTTATTTATATGTTATATATGTTATTTTATTTCATATGAATGTGTCGTCGTTTCAGCAACTGGTAAAGTGTTGATGGTGAACACTCAATAAGTTTAGCGATGGCTCGCTTGTTAATATATTTCTTTAGGTATCCAGTAATCTCATCCCGAAAAGCAGCCAATTTAAGTGTATTGGATTCGCCTTTTGGTCGTCCGAGAATCATGCCATCATTTTTTCGTTTTTGCAAAGCTTTTTTAGTTCTTGAAGAGATAAATTCTCGTTCAATTTGAGTAACTAATCCTAGAATGGTTGCGGTAATCGTTGATTGCATAGAACCATCCATTATCATGCGATTCTTGGCAATGTGTACTGATATAAATTTTGGGGCTGCAACTTCAATTATTTCTAATACTTGTAGAATCGATCTACCTAATCTAGATATCTCTGCAACAATAATAACATCACCATATTTTACGGTTTCTAGTAAATTACCGATTGATCTTTCACGCCACGGAGTTGTTTCAATAATTAATGATGCTATGTTTTGAGTATAGTTATAATCTAAAACACCAAATTTTTGATTTTTAACATCCTGATTGTCAGTTGACACGCGTAAATAAGCAAAATTAGTCATGATTTTCTACTTAATATGATAAAAACCTCAATCTTAGTTTAATTGGACATTTATATTCCATATTTAAGGTAAAATATCGGACGATAATAGATTAGCTAAAATCATCGTTTATTTCGCACACTTACGAGATTATATCATATCAATTTTAAATGTTTAAATAGTAATTTCATGTCAACACCAGCAAAAAATAAAAACTTAAGTGTTCTATAACACGCTGAACAGTCAGCATTTTATGATATACCAGAGTACAAAAATGAGCAAGATCTTGAATTGGATTTGTCCCTTTAAGTAACGACTATAAATCAATAAATCTATGCAAGTTTAATATGCAGTTGCAATGTTTGATCAAAGAGTACAAACATAGATTTCAACTTAGGCTGTAGTGATGATTGAGGTAGGGTGAATTATAATAAATAAGCCTACTCGTTAGTATTACTTGAGTTTTAAAAGAAAATTGATTTAGAAATCAATAGGATTTTTGCTGAACTTAATGCTAAAATCTTGTTTTATGCTGAAATATTTTTGTGAAAATAAACGGTATTTGTAGGGGCGTTCAAATACTAAATTCACAGATTAATGCACCAAGCAATTTAGCCAATCCAGCCCATTTAGGTTTACTTGAATTTGGTACGACCACCATTTTATTAAACCATTTATTTCGGTGATTATTATCGGCGGTTTATTCAGCACTTGGACAATTAATCAATGAGTCTTTTGCGCGTAAAGTTATACCACTCTAAGCATTAGCTAAACTTAATCTATTTGGATGGAATCAATTAATGAAAATAGCAACATTTATTCATAACTCAGAGCGTAAAGTTGGCATAGTTAATTCGGAGCTAAACTATGTCGAGTGTTTTAAATTAACTCCTGCAGCCGCTAATTTGGGAGGCTTGGCAATTCTTGAACGGTTAGCCCTAGGTGAAGAATTACCCGAACTTGGTGCCAAAATAGCTTTGGCAGAAATTAAGCTGGAAGCGCCAATTCCACGTCCGCGGCGGAATATTTTTTGTGCTGGGAAAAACTATCTTGAGCATGTTAAAGAAGTAGCACATAGCAGTCTTGGGAGTGGCGCAACGTCCAGTACTGCAGCACCTGATGCGCCAATTATTTTTACTAAAGTTCCTGAATCGGTAATTGCCGCTGGTGCGCCAATTTTACGCCATGCTAATTTAACTAACCAAGTTGATTATGAGGCTGAATTAGCTGTAATTATTGGAGTTGGTGGACGTGAAATTAGTCAAGAAAATGCCATGAAGCATGTCTGGGGTTATACGATCATTAATGATGTTTCGGCGCGTGATTTACAAAAACGCCATCAACAATGGCATTTAGCTAAAAGTTTAGACAGTTTTTGTCCAATGGGACCATGGATGGTGTCTAAAGACGAACTCGATGTGAGCGATACAACGATAAAATGTTGGGTTAATTCTGAATTACGTCAAAACGCCTCTACCGCGCAATTTATCTTTGATATTCCAAGCTTAATTGCCACGATTTCGGCGGGAATTACACTTTATCCTGGCGATATTATTGCAACTGGTACTCCAAGCGGGGTTGGGATGGGATTTAAGCCGCCCAAATTTCTCCAGTCTGGTGATAGCGTTCGCATTGAAATTGCACAAATTGGCTATTTAGAAAATAAAGTCTTATGATGGATTTAATCAAGGAGTCAATTTAAATGTGGCAGTTAATTACGTTATTAGGTGCTTTGTTGATTGGTTATAGTATCCGTAAGTTACCGCTTAAGGCACAGGTGCTAAATCAGGTTTTATTTCTAATCGTGGTATTGATTTTATTCGTAATGGGTTATGAATTTGGTAGTAGTACGACCAATTTATGGGGGCAGTTAGCCTTAATTGGTAAAAATGTGTTAGTTTTTGGTGGTCTTTTGTTTGGGTTTAATTTGCTGGGTGCGAATTTAATCTTAGCCAAAGAAAATCGTAGTTTACGGGTTAGTAATCAAACCCTTAAACAAGCCAATTATTGGCAGTTTGCACAGGAAAGTGGTAAATATGTTTTAATTATTGCCTTGGGCGTTACTGCTGGACTAATCTTTAAACAGCCATTGAGTGCGCTGTCACAAATAATTAATTTATTGCTGTTTATTTTATTATTTGTAATTGGGTATCAAATGCGTGTTGGTGGCGTGGCGCTAAAGGATGCAATTTTCAATAAAACAGGCATGAAGCTGGCGGCAATTATAATCGTTAGCTCTTTGGTGGCAGGAATAATCGCTGCTTTAATTTTGGATATCCCACTTCGCCAAGGTTTAATGCTCAGCTCTGGATTTGGCTGGTACACTTTATCGAGTATTTTGGATAGCCAACTAATTAATCAAGAATTTGGCACGACCGCGTTTTTTATTGATTTTAGCCGTGAGTTAGTAGCGATAATTTTTTTGCCGAGCCTTGGACGTTATTTTCCGGTTAGTTTGGTAGGGTATTGTGGTGGAACCGCTATGGATTTCTCTTTGCCGATAATTAAGCAAAATTTACATTCGAGTTGCGTAATCTTGGCTATTTCAAGTGGTATGATTTTGAGCTTAGCGGTTCCAATTTTAATTCCTTTGTTTGCTCATTTTTAAGTCATGAGCTTAAATCATTGTGGATGTACACTTGTGAAAATCTGTGTATTTAAATCATGTTGTGCATCTAACTTTACATTTTCAACAAAACAGCTCCCCGAATAACAATTTAAGCGCGCATAATAATTATAGCTAAGCTTTCCATCGTTGATTGGTTGAATATTTTGTTTAAATATAACAATGTAGTCTGAAGCAAAGCCAAGGCGAATCAAATTGCCATTTAAATAGCAACCGCCATCAGCGCTTTCAAAATATTGTGAATAATTGCTACTGAGGTTATTTTTATCAATTGAAGAATTAAGTGGCTTAGCGATTAGTTTACAATTAGTTTGAGTTAAATACAGCGAGGGGTTGATTTCCATGTAGTTAATCATTTCGGACGTGCGGTATAAAATTGTGCTAAAAGGCTTAATGATGGTTAAAATAAAAAAAATGGCAAATAAAATTCTAAAAGTAGTCAATTTTAATGGATTTTGGTGATGTTTCTGGGCTAGGTAAAGATTCATTAGAAAGAAATAGAGACCACACCATAATAGCATAATTAAAAATACATCATTAACTTTAAAAGTTCCATGTGCCGTAAGTTTAAGGCAAAAATAAAAACTGATTATTAATAAAGCTAATTTTACAGGCAAAAATATTTTAGGCATAATGTGGGGTAATTTATAGCCAATATGATTAAACACTAGAATAATAACGAATGGACAAACCAGTAACATTAATAATGCGATGGCAAATTGAATTAAAACAAAGCTAATAAATGAAGTAATACTTGATTGGGGGATGAAAATGTAAACTGATTCTTGTGCTTGAATAGTTAAACCCAATAATAGTAGTCCCATCATAATTGGAAGAACATTATCCAATTTAAATAAATGTAGTAGGACATCACGAATTAAAAATTTATTAAATCCCAGTAAATCTGCTTCGGACCATTCTTTTATATATTGTTTAAATGATTTGGCGATATAATTTATCACGTGAATTCCTTTTATGATAAATACGGGAATATAAAAAAGCAAAGCCAACTAGAATGTTTAGCGGCTTTGCAAGATAGTTTAAAGAATTATGACTTAATCTTTATGCCATTTATCAATGAAAGTTGTCATCACTGCATTAGCATAAACGTTGGTGGCACTGCGTCCCATATCAGCAAAGGCATCAATTGGCAACAAGAGTAAGATACTTGCAGCAGGGAAGTGAAAAGCTGTCACCGCCGATGAAATCACCATAATGGATGCACGTGGTACACCAGCAATACCTTTAGAGGTGATTAACAACATAAAGAAAATATATAATTTATCTGTAAATGAAATATCAATTCCAAATACTTGGGTAATAAAGATGATTGCAAAACTGAAGTAAACCATTGAGCCGATCATATTGAAAGAATAACCCATCGGCATTACAAAGCTACTAATTTTTTCACGCACGCCATGTTCTTCTAAAGCTTCAAATACCGCTGGGTAAGCCACTTCTGAAGATGAGGTTGCAAACGATAAAGATAGTGGTGGAATGATAGCTTTAATTAATTCATTAATTTTACGTCCAACAACTTTTAAGGATACTAGATAGATTACTAGCCATACGACGATTAACGCAAGGTAATATTCAACAATAAATACCATATAAGTATAAAGCACACCAAAACCATTTTTGATAATAACATTGGCAATTGAGGCAAAAACTGCAATTGGAACTAATTTCATAACGACATTACAAATTGCAAACATCGCGTGCATTAAAGTATCCAATAAATTGCGCATTAACTCACGTCCAGCTGGATTTACCTTGGTTAAAGCAACTCCAAAAAAGATTGAGAAAATCACAATTTGAATAATATGTCCACCTGCAAAGGCATTAATAATATTATCTGGAATAGTTTCTTGAACAAAGTGCGACAATGAAATTGAAGATGAGTCAAATTTACCACCTGCAATCGTTCCAGATTCAAGTAAGCTCTTGCCAACTTCAACCATCGAAAGACC
This sequence comes from Burkholderiales bacterium, assembly GCA_019744945.1. Taxonomy (GTDB): domain Bacteria; phylum Pseudomonadota; class Gammaproteobacteria; order Burkholderiales; family UBA11063; genus Aquella. The sequence continues at coordinate 3,447 of JAIETT010000276.1, read as the reverse complement.
TGGTTTAAAGAGGTCAATCACAAACCAACCTATAAATAATGAACAAATCGAGGAGATTACAAATAAACCCAACACGCGACCAAATAAAACTCCAAGACCTTTTGAGTTTTCGCCAATATTAATTACACCCAAACTAAGTGATGCGAAAATTAGTGGTGCAACGATCATTTTGATGAGCTTAATGAAGATATCTGAAGCCATCGATAAATACTCTAAGAGCGAGTTGGTTGTTGCTTGTGGTAAACTAATATTTCTAATTACCCAGCCAAAGAGAATGCCTAAAATTAAACTGATAATGATTGCCCGTGCTGCCTTCATTCTGGTTAGCTCCCATACGAATTATTTCGCGATTAAAAAAATAATAATGAGCTTAAACAGCTCATTATACCGATGCGCTATATTGTAGCATTAATCATATAAAATGTGCATTAAAATTATATAAAACCCAAACAAAAACTAAAATGTAACATACTTTTGCGTTAATGTTGGGTTTTAGTGTTACGATATTTTTAAAAGTTCGCAATGTATCTCTTTGTCTTATTTGCTAAAATAATTAGCTTCGACAAACCCCATTTCGATTGCAGCTTTTTTATACGATTCACCAGTTTCATTAACTCGCGCAATTATTTGTGCCACATTGTCATAGCCAATAATCGAAATTAACTCGGTTGCGGCCGTTGGACAATGCTCAAAATATTCTTCACAAAGTGATTTATTGGCAGTTATACCTTTTACTACGGTATTTGAGAATAATTCTAAACCATCACGTAATAAAGTTAAACTTTCAAACAAAGCATCAGCAATTAGTGGCTCCCAAGCATTTAATTCAAATTCTCCTACGGTGCATTCAGAGACGATCAAGTCATTGCCTAAAATTTTGTAGCCAATTTGCATGATAAATTCAGCACCCACTGGATTGACTTTTTTGGGCATAATACTTGAACCAGCTTGTAATGCAGGTAGGTCAATTTCATGAATTGACGTAGTTGGACCGGAGTTCATGAGGCGTAAGTCATTGGCAATTTTGCGTAAATTTAAACCACAAATTTTTAACATGCTTGAGAGTTGTGGGAAAACATCTAAATTTTGTGTTCCATCGACTAAATCTTCACAGGCTGTAATCGGGGTTTTAGTGATTTTACGCAGCTCTTCAATTACCGCAATTCGATAATCAGGATGATTGGATACCCCTGTTCCAATTGCATCGCCACCCATATTAACTTGTAAAAATAATTCTTTAACTTGGTGTAAGCGTCGTACATCACGATTAATTGCCATGGCATAAACTTTAAATTCGCGTCCAAGTGCAATTGGCACCGCATCTTCCAACTGAGTACGCCCCATTTTCATGATATCTTTAAATTCATCGGCTTTATCTTCTAAACAACGACGCAAGTATTTCAAGTTGCGTTCAACTTCATTGATTAATTCATAAATTCCGAGTTTAATTGCGGTAGGGTAGGCATCATTGGTGGATTGTGACATATTGACATGGTTAATTGGGTGCAAGATATCATAGCGCCCTTTTTCATAGCCAAGATGCTCCAATGCAATATTAGCAATTACTTCATTGGCATTCATATTAGTCGATGTTCCAGCACCACCTTGAATTGCAGGAATTGTAAATTGATCTAGATAATTACCTGCTAGAATTTGTTCACAGGCAAAAATGATCGCTTTACAAGTTTCGCTATTAAGCTTACCTGTGCGATAATTAGCATTGGCTGCCGCAATTTTAACTTTAGCAAAACCTTTAATTAAATAGTTATGGGTTAAATGATAATCGGGCAAGTTAAAATTAGCTAGTGCGCGGGCGGTGTGTACACCGTAATACGCATCATGCGGGATATTTAGTTCGCCAAGAAAATCTTTTTCAATGCGGTAATTCATGATAGATCCTTTTTAATAGGTAGAAAAATTAGTTTGAATTTGTTTAATATTATTGGTTTTCATTAAGCTTAGCATTAATAAAATTCGAGCTTTTTGTGGATTAAGGTTATCAGCTGCAATTAAATCATAAGTGGTATCAAGATTGTTGTAATCGTAGCTAACTGCTCCGCTGCCAACCCGACTACTGCGCACAATTACGATGCCTTTTTTGCGCGCTTTGATTAAGAAATCTTTTTCATAACTTGGGATATTGCCATCACCAACGCCAGCAATTACCAGTCCTTTTAAACCTTTGGTATCGAGAATGTGATCAAGCATTTGTGGGTTTACGCCAGCATATTCATAAATTATTTCAACATCAGGTAATTTACTCTCTTGGTTGACGCTAAACGGAGTACTATTCGTGTTTGCTCGAGTTGCTATTGACTGATATGAAACTTTACCCATGTTAACATTACCAATTGTCCCGCCGTTGGGTTGTTGAAAGGCTTCGGCTTCGGTGGTATTAGTTTTAGTAACATTACGGCTATCAAAAATTTTTTCATTCATCGCAACTAATACACCGCGTGAGCTTGATTGTTTATCAATGGCGACAGCTACGGCATTATATAGGTTAAGTGGACCATCTGAACTCATCGAAGTCGCTGGGCGCATTGCGCCAACTAAAATAATAGGTTTATTGGTTTTAATCACTAAATCAAGAAAATAAGCAGTTTCTTCCATTGTATCGGTACCATGGGTAATTACAATTGCATTTATCTTTGGATTATCTGCAGCTTTTTGCACTTCGCTTGCGAGATGTAGCCAATCGCTGAGCGTTATATCGCCACTATCTTTGTTATAGACTTGGGCGTATTGGATATTGGCAAGGTCACTTAATCCATTTACTGATGCAATTAGCTGCTCGGCGGTTAAGCTACCAGCTTTGTAAATAGTTGAGGTTTGTGAGCTAGCCGTACCCGCGATGGTGCCGCCTGTGGCTAAGATTTCAACGGTAGGCTTATTGGCGTTATCAGCAAAACTTACACCCAGAGATGCGGAGAGTAACAAAGTGAGAAGTATTTTACGCATAGTGACTACCTTTAAAGATTAAAAAATGATTAGCGGATTATAGCAATGTTAAGTCTCAAAATACATATGCAGTGCACAATAATTCTAATCATTAATTTAGTTGTCATTTAGCGCTTCTTGTTATAATCAATGGTTTAATCCTGTTTTAATCGCAAAGAAAGAATAGTTGTGGAATTGGTACGCTTAAATAAATACCTCAAAGATCAAGATATTTGCTCACGCCGCAAGGCTGATGAGTTTATCGCCAAAGGCTATATTAAGGTTAATGGTCAAATAATTACCGAATTGGGTTTTAAATTGAACCCTCTCTTGGACAAGGTTGAACTTTCTCCTGAATTAACGCTGGAAAAACAGCAGTTCCGTTATATCGTATTAAATAAACCCAAAGGTTATGTGTGCAGCAAAAATAGCGAAGATGGTAAACCTATCTTTGATTTATTGCCAGTAGTAAAAGATTTAACTTATGCGGGGCGCTTAGATAAAGAT
>JAIETT010000259.1 GCA_019744945.1 Burkholderiales bacterium | reverse complement strand
TTTTAATTCCAATTGCCACGGAATTACCTGAAAAAGTAAATAGCATTATGTGGATTCGTAAAGGGAAAGATACCTTGGCGATGGCAAATATTACTGGCGCAATGGTATTTCAAGGCTTATTATTGCCTGTGATGGGGATTTTATTTACTTCATGGCAGTTACCAGCTGAAAAAGCGATTAGCTGTATTACCACCTTCATTGCGATTGCTTGGTTCTTTGTGCATTCCAGCAAAGGCCAACATTTTAAAGTCAAGCATTTTATTGTTAATGGTGGCTTATACATTGTAAGTTTGTTGGTAACCTTAATGGTGTTTAATTAATGTTGGCACAATTTACCCGTACCAATATTTTACTTGGTGAAGATAATTTAGCTAAATTAGCTGGCAAGCACATTTTAATTGCTGGCGTTGGCGGCGTTGGTGGCTATGTTGCTGAAGCGATTGCGCGCGCTGGCGTGGGTAAAATCACGCTGATTGATAATGATGTGGTTGATATTACTAATCTTAATCGGCAATTAATTTCCACCTTAGCTAATGTTGGTGAACTTAAAGTTAATGAATTTGCTAAGAGAATTTTAGTGATTAATCCAGCTGTGCAATTAATTACGCAAGCGGTATTCATTGATGCGGATAATTTGGCAGATTTACTTGAAGATAAACCCGATTATGTAATTGATTGCATTGATACGATTGAATCCAAATTGGCATTATTAGTTTATTGCTTAGAACATAAAATAAAGGTTGTTTCAAGCATGGGTGCAGGGAATCGAATTGATGTAACTAAGGCCAAATTAGCTGATATTAGTAAAACCCAAGTCTGTGCGCTAGCGCGAAATATTCGCTTGCGTTTACGCGAGTTAGGAATTAATAAAGGCATAACGGTGGTCTATTCAGAAGAAACTCCGTTTGCTAAACCCTTGGCGAATCCAGACGGTGGTCGTCCAACCAATGGCACGATTAGTTATTTACCAGCGTTATTTGGAATCATGTTAGCAGGGAAAGTTTTACAGGAGCTGATTGTTAATGGCTAAGCAATATGATGTGATAATTATTGGTGCTGGTCCATCAGGAACTAGCTGTGCCTATAATATTAAACGTTTTAATCCTCAAGCTAGTGTTTTGCTGGTTGATAAAGCCGAATTTCCGCGCTATAAGCCGTGTGGTGGTGGTGTCTCACCAGAGGTGCAAAATTACTTTGATTTTGATTTACAAGCAGGGATTGATTCGATTTGTAATGAAGTGGTGATGATTGCAAATGGTAAACAGCTTAGCAGCACTAAATACCCATTATGGATGGTGCGCCGTGAAAAATTTGATAATTTTTTACTGAGTAAGGCTCGCTCAATTGGGGTTAGCTTTATGAGCGCCTGTGAAGTGCAAGAGCTAACTCAAGAAAATAATACGGTAAAATTGCTCAGTTCTAAGGGTGAATTTAATGCCAAAGTGGTCGTAATTGCTGAAGGTGGTCTAGGCAAATTAGCCAAAAAACTCGGTTATACGGTCAAAAATACGGTTTTAGCTGGCATGGAATATGAACATTATACCCAAAAACTAGATGGTAAATTGTATATTGATTTTGATTATAACGATAGTGGCTATGCGTGGAATTTTCCTAAATCGGATGGACTATCACTTGGAATTGGCGGCTTTGTTAAAGGTCAAGACAAGGGTAAAGTTGGTTTACCACAAAAGTTAAAAAATTATTCTCAACAATTTGCAGTTAATGAATTTGAGAAGAAAAATTTACATGGACATCCAATTTTACTTTATTCTGGTCGCCAAAAGTTAGTGCATGGTAATGTAATTATGGTCGGTGAAATTGCGGGTTGCGTGGATCCTTTAACCGCCGAGGGGATTCGTCCAGCGATTAAAAGCGGTTTTTTAGCAGCCAAAGTAATCGCTTATAGCTTGAAGCAAAAAAATTTAAAATCTCTGGTTAATTATGATGTGGCTTTTCATCAAGAAATTGGGCGGGATTTTTATTCTGCACGGATTATGTCTTATTTTTTGAATAAAAATTTAAAACGAATTTTACCAATGTTGAGTAGTGAAAGCGCGATCAATGGTTTTATGAGCGTATTTAGTGGCGCATCAAGTTATCGTCAAAAAATTGGCTTTAAACGAATTTGTAAATTAATTTGGAAGTCGATATTCTAATTGGGTGGGATAGGTGAGCCTGACCCTTGGCACTTGCTGATCCGCATATGGCTGCTTCGTTCCCGACCTGACCAGATTTTGCAGTAGACAATGCAAGGAGACCCACCATTGCTTGAGGTAGGTATTATAACAAAATACCTTACGCCGTGGGGGTTTTTTTGCACATTGCTAAATATTAATTTAATTATCGCGCTTTTTAGGTTTGTAATATGCACAAAAAATATAGAATAGAATTAATTCTATTTCTAAGTTATGCCGTATTTGCTATGTCGTGGATTGGTGCAACTGAATTTATGGTAGAAATAATGCAACAGGCACACATGACGTCTTTGGCTGAAGCTAGCATTCTGAGTAGTGCCTTATTAATAGCTAAAGTTGTTGGGGCATTTGTTGCTGTTTATTTAATGCGTAAGGTTGGAATTTATTGGGCATTTGCCATCGCATTGGCGATGATTTGTTTTAGTATTATTACTCCTCTTGCGACCAATTTTTTAAGTTTATTTGCTTCGCGCTTTATTATGGGACTAGGGGGCGCGTTAATTTTAGTTTACTTTAATCCTATCGTGTTTATTTTATTTGCTCGTCGTGAATTGGCTCTGGTAAATGGATTAAATCTTTGTGCTTTTAATGTTGGGATGATATTGATTGCTTATATTAGGGTTGATTTGGTTAATTTTTTCGGTTCCTGGCAATTGGTCTTAATTGTATTATCATTGATCAGCTTGTTGTTGTGCTTTATGTGGTTGTTGTGCTCGGATATTTCAGAATTAGAGATAATCTCCAAGGCTAAACAAGAACATAAAGATAGTTTTTTAAATGGATTTAAACATGGCTATATTTGGCACTATGCATTAACTTTTGCGGGGCTAATTTCGCTGTACTTTGTATTATTTACATTTTATCAATATGCCCAAATAGTCAGTATCAAAGAGCTTGGTATTTGGAGTTTGGTTGGAACGATTATTGGCATGATTTTGTCACAGGGACTGGTCAAGCATTTAGTTTTAATTCGACTGTCAGCAGTTTTACAATTAGTTTCTTTAACGTTACTAAATTTTGATCATGATCCTTTAATGGTTCGTATCTCAGCAATACTCTTAAGTTTGGTAATTTCTTTGCCGCTGCCTGCGATGGTTACGTTTGTGCATAATCGTGCGAATATGACGAGCCAACAACTGGGGGTGATTTTTAGTTTAGTTTACGCGATTAGTTATTTAATTGCAACTGTGGTGGTCTTTATCTTTGCTAAACTTGTTGATCTCAAGCATGGAGACTTTACCTGTGCTTTTATTTTCATTTGTTTTATTAATAGCATGTTTTTAATTGGGAGTTTATTTTTACGTGAAAATAAAGTTTCCACGCGGGTGGCCTGCTGATAATTCTGAATGATTGTATTCGTTCTGCTATTGTATAAAAGCCGCAGGCTAATTAAAAATAGCCTGCGGCTTTTATATCTGAGAGAGAATCAATTAAATCAGTTCTTGTGTTTCCTGAGCAATCATTAGTTCTTCATTAGTTGGAATTAGTAATGCTGTGACTTTGGAGTCATTGGTGCTAATAATTCTGGCTTGACCGCGAACATTGTTTTTTTCAGCATCAATATTTACGCCCAAAAATGAAATGCCCTCAATAACATTGGCGCGCGTTACTTTATCATTTTCACCAAGTCCCGCAGTAAAGACAATTGCATCAACGCCATTCATCGCTGCAGCATAAGCTCCAATGTATTTTTTAACATGATAGGTGAAAACATCTAAAGCTAATTGTGCGCGTTGATTGCCTTGTTCCGCTGCAGTCTCAATATCACGGAAATCACTGCTAATTCCTGAAAGACCCAACACACCTGATTTTTTATTCATCATATTATCAATCTCATCGACGGATAAATCCATTTCATGAGCTAGGTAGGCAATTATACTTGGATCAATATCTCCACAACGTGTACCCATGGTTAATCCAGCCAACGGTGTGAATCCCATGCTAGTATCGACACTTTTACCATGTTTAATCGCGGCAACCGATGCGCCGTTACCCAAGTGACAGGTAATTATTTTTAATTCATTTAAGTTTTTACCGAGCAGTTTTGCTGCTTCATTGGCAACATATTTATGTGAGGTTCCATGAAAGCCATAACGACGAACTTTATGTTCGGTGTAGATTTCATATGGTAATGAATAAATATAGGCTTCAACTGGCATAGTTTGGTGGAATGCGGTGTCAAAGACGGCGACCATTGGTGTAGTTGGCATTAATTCTTGGCAAGCCATAATTCCCGTAATATTAGCTGGATTGTGTAATGGTGCCAATTTAGAGCATTCATTTAAAACTTTCATTACGTCCGCATTAATTATAACCGATGAGGCATATTTTTCACCACCATGCACTACCCGATGACCAACGGCGCTGATTTCGTCCATTGATGTAATAATACCAATTTTATCGCAGGTCAGTGCTTTGATAACTAATGCAACGGCGGTTTTATGGTCAGTAATAACTAAGCCATTGGCTAGTTGCTTTTCATGATCAATGACAAATTTATCTGCGCCTTTACGGTGGGTTAGAATCGCCCCAGGTAGGCCAATACGCTCGACTAAGCCATTAGCAATAGCTTGTTGATTAGTCATGTCGATTAATTGGTATTTTAAAGAAGAACTGCCACAATTTAAAACTAAAATTTTCATCATTTCACCTTATTAATATTATTGTTAATCCTTAATTATACCTTAGCTGTCATCAGCTGGTTAAAATTAATCTGTAACGTTGTTTGTGAATATAGAATGCCCAGATTTGGTGGTCTGGGCATTGATGACTTTATTTAGCGAAATTTTGTTGGCTCTGATAGGATTTACTAATCTCCAGATGCAGATATTCACTTAAGCTCTCACGATCGCTAAAATCTAGCGCCATAACTGGAGGTAAGACAGTAACATTAATAATTAGATTGCGTAACCGTAAAGTATTCATGACGGTGGTTAACCAGCCAACATTGGCAAACGAAACTTCTTGAGCTAGTTCATTGTCGTTTTTACGATAGCTTAATACGATCGGGTATATTTTACTATTTGCCATGCGCGCGGCTTCAAGAATCGGCGCTTTAAAGGGCAACACGGTAGTACCAAAACTGGTTTTACCCTCAGGAAAGAGCCCAATCGTCGCACCATTTTGCAATAATTTAGCTACTTCTTGATTAACACTTAAGAGATTCTTTTTGTTTTTACGATTAATGAAAATTGTTCCGCCAGCTTTAATCACATTTTTTAGAATTGGCCAATTTAACATTTCAATTTTTCCAATATAGCGGACAAAATGCAAGCGTAACATCACAACTGTATCCATCCATGAAATATGATTGGATACCATCATCGAATTGGCTAGCTCTTTAGCGTTAAGCGGGTAACCGTGAATTTGTAATTTGGCACCTGTAGCACGAATTAAACAGCGCGTCCATAATTTACGGACTTGCCATTGGACAAAATATAGAGAAAATGGTTGGATTAAAATAACGGCTAGCACCATTATTGCCATGCTAGCGATAACTGCTCCAAATCTCAAGTAAGCAATAAACGTTCGCATTTTAGAGTAACTCCTAATTAATTATTGTGTTTTAGTTATGAGGTAATTATTTTAACCTAAAGGCTTATCAATATTCAGCGTGTAACGTCATTTTCTGTACTAATTTATTGAATTTAGCTAAAAAATAGTTGAGCAAAGATTGAAGTGTAGAAATTCGCAACGCTAGAAAGTGTTCTATGAGGATTTAGTTTAATTTTGCTTGTGATAAAATCTAGTATCAGCTAATTAATTTTTTTGATTTAAGATAATTTAATGGAGTGAATCTGATGGTGTTATTCGTGAGTTTTTAACGCTGGTGTAGTTGTAAAGCAGATGATAAATGTTGGAGGAAATAAGTTATGGCTAATGTTAAAGGTTTAATTAATCGTATTTTGCCGTCAAGTTTACTGCATGGTGCTGGTGAACGCTGTGTCATTTTTTTGCAAGGGTGTAATTTTAACTGCTTGTACTGTAATAGTTCGGAAATGATTAGTCGCTGTGTCGGTTGTGGTCGCTGCATTGATAGTTGCGTAACAGGGGCTTTAACAATTGGAGATTCTGGAGTCGAGTTTAATGCGCAGCTGTGTAATGATTGTGATCAGTGTTTAAATGTTTGCGATAAAAACAGTTTTCCAAAAGCCTTAAGTTTAACGGTACCAGAAGTTATGATAAAAGTTATGGCTAAGCGTGAGCTAATTTCTGGGATAACAGTTTCTGGTGGTGAATGCAGCTTACAGATTGAATTTATGACTGAATTATTTGCGGCGGCAAAAAAAGAAGGGCTGAGTACTTGTATTGAGACTAATGGTTCGCGTTCTTACATCGATTTTCCTGAATTTATGGCACTTTGTGATGCGGTTATTCTGGATGTTAAGGCTTTTTCCTTAGACGAACATTTGAAATTAACAGGACAAAGTAATCAAAAAGTTTTAGAGAATTTAACATTTTTAGCCACTGAAAATAAGCTTTATGAGGTAGGCAGTGTAATTGTGCCTGAATTGTTGGATAATGAATCTACTGTTGATCATATCAGTAAAATAATTGCTCAACTGAATCCGCTAATTCGTTACAAGTTAATTAAGTTTCGTGCGCATGGTGTCCGTCAAAACTTACTCAGTGCCAGCGCTCCGAGTGATGAGTATATGGAGAAATTAGCGGCAATTGCAAATCAGGGTGGTTTGTTGAATGTGATTTTGGCATAATTCATATGGCGTGATACAATTAAATTAACTAAGGTGTAATGTTGTATTTCGTCGCGTTACATATTTCGTGCTTAAAAAAATGAAATAATTGAATACTTTTATGGATATTTAGTGTGAATTATGTATGGTTTATTATTGTGATAATTGGATTTTTTTGATTAAATGTGTTAATTAGTATTATTTGTTATATATTAGTCTATATTATTTTCTGGTTATTTGTTAAAATAGTGTTTTAAAACTTAATTAATCTTTAGGGGATGTGTAATGAAAAAGAAATTGTCTTTATGTGCATTGCTTTCTGCGTTAGTGGTTAATACGGCATTTGCAGATTGTACATTTACATTTATAAATAAATCTAAAACTGCAGTGACGTTACAAGGTTATTTTTTAGATGATGGTGACGCGTTATCGGATCAAGCTTGGCTAACGGTTGGGCCAACCCGCGAAGTTAATCAAGTGAGAACTGGTAAAAAATGTACTGCAATTTATAAACACACTGGTGAATTATCTACGCGCGTAGATTTGAAAAATAACTCTGGTTATTGGAGTGCGAATAAAGGCTTTTTGTTTGCGGCAGATCGCTCGTATTCACATTATACAGGATCTTATGCTAAGTCTGATACAGAAAGCGCAATTACTTTGTCAAATGCAGTTAAAGTTAGTGCAAAGACGTTCGAGGTCTTTATCTGTGATGCTTCGGTTGACCCAGATGATTGTCATTAGACAAAAAATAAAGCCAGATTTTAATCTGGCTTTATTTTTTTTTACATAGATGTAGATTAACCTAATAAATGCTTAACTGCATCACGTTCTTCGGTTAATTCTTGCAAAGTTGCATTCATGCGTTCACGGCTAAATTCGCTAACGGCTAATCCTTGAACAATAGTGTATTCACCATTTTTACAGCTACATGGGAAGCCGTAAATTACTCCTTCTGGAATGCCATAACTACCATCAGATGGTACACCCATACTGACAAATTCACCTTCTTTAGTGCCAAGTACCCAATCACGGATATGTTCAATTGCAGCATTTGCAGCTGATGCCGCTGAAGATAATCCACGTGCGTCAATAATTGCGGCGCCACGTTTTTGTACGGTTGGGATAAAGTCAGTTACTAACCAATTTTGATCAACTAAATCGTTTGCCGCAGTTCCTTTGACCGTAGCTGCAGAAATATCTGGATACTGGGTTGCTGAGTGATTACCCCAAACTACAATTTTATTAATTTCTGTGGTGTGACTAGCTGTTTTGGCGGCTAATTGTGAGTAGGCACGGTTATGATCAAGGCGTAACATTGCGGTGAAATTACGTGGGTTTAGACCTGCTGCGCTTTTTAGAGCAATTAATGCATTAGTGTTCGCTGGATTACCAACAACTAAAACCTTAACTTCTTTTTTAGCTACAGCAGCGAGGGCTTTACCTTGCACTGTGAAAATAGCACCATTGGCTTCTAATAAGTCTTTACGTTCCATACCTTTTGAACGTGGGCGTGCGCCAACTAAAAGAGCGATATCAATATCTTTAAAGGCAATCATTGGGTCATGGCTGGCAGTAATTCCTTGCACTAGTGGAAAGGCACAATCTTCCAATTCCATAATCACACCTTTAAGTGCATTCATAGCTGGTTCAATTTCTAATAATTGTAAAATTACTGGTTGGTCTTTACCAAGCATTTCGCCACTGGCAATTCTGAATAACAAACTATAGCTAATTTGACCAGCTGCGCCAGTCACAGCAACACGAACGGGTGCTTTCATAACAACTCCTTGTAGGTTTTAAATAAATTAACAAAGTGTATATTATAGCATGAAGTTTTATTATCTGGCGTTGCTAAACTGTCGCAATTTAAATACACATTATTTGAAATAATATTGTTGCAAGTTAGTTTAGATATGTTATAATTCTCGGGTGCATTAGACATAATACTGATCCTTATACAGAAGGTAAGTAGATTATTATTGAGCTTCCAACTCTTTAATAGTCCGATGAAAATGTTACATAGTTTCACTAGAGATGTTACCGTCTAAAGCTCCATCTCATCGCGAAACAGTGCTCAATTTCTTGAGTACTTCTGATATTTTACATCAATTAATTCTATTTGTCAACTCATGCGATAATTACCTCTATTTTTAACTATAATTTTGGAGGTAACTATGTTTAATCAGATAATGAATAAAATTAAACCAGCTTTTCTTGCTAATTGTGTAGACATTGATTCAGATCAAGATGCTATCGAAATTATTTACTGGCTCAGGTTAAAAATAAACGAACCAAACTCTTATGCTGCTTATCGTGTAGTTGTATTTAGGTTTTATTTATGGATAAAGTATCGAAGAGGTACACTCAAGACTATATCGAATAAAGAAATTATTGATTATCTTGCCTTTATGCAGAATCCACCTTTAGATTGGTGTGGGGCTTGTCATCATTTTGCTCATCCTGAGTGGCGACCATTCCGAACTAAATTATCTCAATCAACCATAAGGTTCAATATACAGCTTCTTAAGCAGCTATTTAACTATTTAATTGAATCAGAATACTTAAAAAAATCACCAATACCTTCAAATTTTAAAGCCTCATCGATTATTACAAATTTACCTATTGAAAAATGTTTAACTGTTGATGAGTTCAAAGATATTTATAGTTATATCAATCAATTGCCAACGAATTCTAATTTTGAAACTAACTTTAAAGTTAGGATGGAGTGGGTGCTTTTATTACTTATCTACACAGCAGGGCGTAGAACTGAAATTGTTAATGCTAAGATGGGTGATCTATTTTTTCAGCAAGGTAAATTGTGGCTGAGAGTTATTGGTAAAGGTAATAAGTATGGTGAACTTCCCATAGTTCCAAATTTAGAAAAGGCTCTAAATAAATATAGAGCGTTTTATGGGTTGCCTACAATTCGTAATCGAGTTGATTTAGAAATGGATATTCCATTAGTTATTAAGGTTAAATGTGATAATTGTTTTTTAAATGTGCATAGTGCAACTCTCTGGTATAACATTAAAAAATTGTGTCATGGATTATCTGAAATAACTACGAACAAAGCTTTTGCTGAGAAGCTAAAGAAAGTCTCAACTCATTGGTTTAGGCATACATCTGCTACGCTCCAAGTGGATGCTGGGATTGAAATAAGAATAGTTCAGCAAATATTACGCCATAAATCAATAAACACAACGATGATGTACCAACACGTAGCTAAAGACCGTCAGCATGATGAAATGTCAGCAAAATTCATAATATAGTCAATTTAATTTAGCCTATCAAGAATAGGCTAAAAATCTGTGGATAAAACTCTATCCAAAAAGCTTGGTTTTTAACTTTTTTTGTTTGGCGCTTAGCGCGTTTTTTTTGGCACTTACAATGTATTTCGTTGGCACTTGTCACGAAACTAATCAAAATACTAAAACAAATCAGCTTTAAAACATCCCCATACAATAGACATTTTTAAAACTCTGAAAAAGTGATACTACCAACTAGATGTGCATAACACCCAAGTAGTGGTGCAAGCACCAATATATAAGTAATGACCTTGCGGTCATGGGCTGATTAGGCTATCTTAGAATCCTATAGTTTTCTGTATCTGAATAAATAACCTGCGGTGCATCATGTGTAAGTGGTAGCGAGCTACCCCTTACCAACCCTGAAATATTAAAACTTAATTAATTGGTGCGTTTTTGAGTGCAAACTTGCTAGGTTTAAGGTTCTGGGTTTGTTAATGCACGATAAGGCGTGGTTTTTCTGAGACTGAACCGCGAAATAGATTTTAGATTAGCGTAGGTTCTGGGTCTAGGGCGCGAGCCAATAGCGGTTTAAACTAAACTGAACCACGAAATAGAAGATAAATCAGCTTGAGGTTGTTTATCTAAAATATGCTTTCTGGGTGACTGGGTAATAACATTAATTATAGTGTGGGTGACGTTATTCACAAATTTTGTGGATAACATCATTAATTCAAGCTGCATCATTTTGTTAAAGCTCTTTTGTCCTTAATAATTCAAAATTCTATTATTATAATCTTTGCGGGGTAGCGCTTGTGGTCAAGCGGATAATAAGTTGTTAGTTCGATTGTGTGTTAACGCGGTGGTGAGGTAGGCGCAGCCGTAAGCTATCCACGGGGTTATCCATAATCAGCTAATGGCTTATTCCGCATGCTTTGCTGTCCACAAATAGCGAATAATGCTGACTGTTTTTTTGAGTTTTTAGAGCGGTGGATTTATGGTTAAAATTAATGTAAGTTATTGAAATAAAATGCTATTATTGCGCTTTATTGTTGGTTTTTATGGTATAATACTGGTATATCAATGATGTATCTAATGGCTGTAATGTATGAAGTATCATTGATGTATAAATAATGATTTTTAATATAAGGGGTTTAAAAATGACTGCCAAAATAATTGCACTAACTAATCAAAAGGGTGGCTGCGGTAAAACAACTTTGGCTATGAATTTAGCTGGATCGTTAGCAGCTAAATACAAAGTATTAGTAATTGATGGTGATCCGCAAGGTACTGCTACCCGTTGGGCTAGCAATGCTGATGAAAATGATGAATTTCCTTGTGCTGTAGTTAGTCTTTCAGGTTCTGAAAGACCGCACAAAGAAATCACTAAGTTTGTTGATGTTTACGATTTTATAATTGTTGATTGTCCACCATCGGTTAATAATCGCTTTAACGATTCAATTTTACTAGTTGCAGATTTGGCGATTATTCCAGTTGTGCCAAGTCCTGCGGACTTGTACGCTACCGTTGGTATTAAAGATCTTATTGCCGAAGTATCAGAAATTCGCGAAGATCGAGGCATTACAGAAAAACTTCACACCCGATTAGTTTTGAATATGTGCCAAAGAGGTGTTTCAATGAGTGGTGAAGCGAGCGAAGCGCTTGCAGCTTTTGGCATAACTAAATGCAATGCACAAATTCACCTAAGAACAATTTACCGACAAACTATTTTAGCTGGTAAAACTGTGATTAATACTAAGGATGAAAAAGCTCAATCTGAAATTGTAAGATTAACTAAAGAAGTAATCGCTATTTTTAATTAAGATAAATAATTAATCTTTGAAAGCTCTTATCATGAAAAAATTATATTTAATGCTCTTGTCATTTTGCTTAACTGCTTGTTCAGATAGTGTTTGTAAAGACATTACAGGTAGCATATTTATCAAAGTTAGTTTACTTTTGGGGTTAACAATTTCACTAGGTATTCTGTTTTACAGCATAAAAAAACCTAAATTAGGACAATTTGGATTATATTTGTGTGTGGTTTTTATGTTGAGCACCTATTTAATTTTTACTCTTAATTGTAATATGGGATTAGAATAAGATATTTAATTTTTTAATGGAGAAACCTTTATGAGTTCAAAAAAATCATTAATGGGTTCTGTTCAGGAATCTCTGAATAAACCAAACAATAAAGCTAGTAATAGATTTACTCTTGCTGATGAAATACTAGATAATAAACCACAAGCTGAAGTTCCAGCTAAAATTGAACCACCTATAAACCACAAAAAAACTATGGTTTTATTTGAAAAAGATGTTGAAAGAATCACTAATACCATTGAGCGATTTATGGAGTTTCGCCAAGTGATTAGCCAATCTGATGTGATTAGACTTGGTTTATTGGTTTTAGGCGGTCTTGATAATGAAGAGCTTAAAGATCTTTTTGAGCATCTTAAAAAATAAATATACATCTGTAATGTATCGCATGGGTGTAATGTATCAAATGTTAATTAATTTAAAGAAAGACTAATTATGAAAAAAGCACTATTAATTCTTGCTGTTTCTGTAGTGTTAAGCGCTTGTTCTAAACCTGCTAATGACGTAAACATAAAATCAACGTTTAGTTCTGACGTTTATACTCCTGCATCAACGATGCAGCTATTTATGTTTGGTTTTATGAATTTTCTTGGCACTGCTCAATATCCTGTTGATTGGGATAATAAAATAAAATCGAATAAAGATTACATAATATTATTAATGCATAATGCCAGCACTAATAACACTAGTCCATGTCTAGTAAAATGTCCAATGCAGCAAGGCACAATGCTTGTGGAGTCATGTTTATGAATCAATCTAAGTTAGTTGAAATTTCAAATAGCCTACTTGGTAAATATTGCCAAGAATTAGGTTATAAGACAGCGCAAGAAGTTAATAATCAGGAATTGATTATTTGGCTTAAAGCTCAAAATGAAAAGGATGAGGTTAAAAATGAAAAATAAATTATTACTAGTTATTGCGGCTGTA
Source organism: Burkholderiales bacterium (assembly GCA_019744945.1). GTDB lineage: Bacteria > Pseudomonadota > Gammaproteobacteria > Burkholderiales > UBA11063 > Aquella. The sequence continues at coordinate 1,285 of JAIETT010000259.1, read as the reverse complement.
TTAGTTGCTGGATGTGCAGATAGAGTAGAGTACGATACGGCTTTAAAAGATCCAGTTACGCTTAACTTAGTTAAACAATCAATTGTTGATTACAAAACAATACAACAAAACCAATGGGTTCATTCTTATGATAATGGCTGTTATTTTACTCTGGTAGGATTCTTACCCGATAAACCCATAGCTTGTGACGCACTAGATTTACGACTAAATAATAAAGGTATTGCTGTAAGTGCCAGTTCGCTAGTTGCATATTATATGAATGAACAAGCCGAAGCGCAAGAAAAAGCTAAGAATCAAAGAATTAAAGATGAAGCCGCTGCAAAACAGACGCAAATTGAAAGCATGGCAAATGGGAAATGACTAGGTATTACCTAGATGAATTTTTCAGTTTTAAAGTAAGGAGGTTCCTTAATAATGAAAAAATCACGATTAATATATAATTTAATTAGCGTTTATAGAATCATAATGAAAACAAATAAATATTTTTATGATTTCGCAGATAAAGTAAAAAGAATATTAGGATCTATAGGAGCAATATTATACTTAGTTATGATGACACCACTATTTTTAATATTTGCAATTTTAAAGTACGGGGTTGGTAAAATAATTTTCGCATGGTACGATAGACTTTCTGACTTTCAAAAACGTAGATATATTAGGTTCTCTCGTAAAAAATTCTACCCAGCAGAATATGCAACATTAAAAGAGTAAATTAAAGATGAAGTCGCGGCAAAACAGACGCAAATCGAAAACATGGCAAATTGGAAGTAATTAGTACATTAGATACATGCTATATGTGTGTGATGTATGATACATTTGGCACATTAGGTTTTAATTATTAGTGTAAGGGTAAATAATTGATGAATATTGAATTTTATTCAGATATTATAAGTAAAAATTTAACAACTAAAAATAAAGAATACTTGAAAAACATCTATTTAAATAATGGTGATTGGTTAAATGCTATTCAGCATATTTTAAAATACTATAACTCCAAACCAGTAATAACTAATTTATCAATTAAAGTTGCACAAGAAATATTTATTAATACAAATAAAAGATTTTTCCCAATTTTAATTAAGTGTTATAAACTTGGTGGCTCATATAATTCAATGCTACTTGATGAAAATTTAGAAGAGGTGTATTTGGGTTGTTCGCCATCAATTTTTCTTCTTTTATCTGAATATGATAAAAAACATAATAGTAAAGATTAATTTTAATACATGCTATACATGTGTAATGTATGATACATTTAATACATGTAGTAAGGCTTTATAATTCATCT
>JAIETT010000124.1 GCA_019744945.1 Burkholderiales bacterium | reverse complement strand
ATGCAAGGGGTTGGTGGCGCATTTTTACCTTCAATTGCTCAATCGTATATTTCGCGTAATTTTACCCAAGAAGAACAGCCTAAAATAATGACGGCGTATAGTTTGTGTGTAGTAATGGGACCTGTTTTGGGACCAATTTTAGGCGGAATTTTGTCGGAAAGTTTGTCTTGGCGCTGGATTTTTTATATTAATGTGCCAATTTGTATTGCGGGATTTATCTTGATTTGGAAGAATATGAAACAAGAAGTTGAAGAAAATGTAAAAATTGATTATATTAGCTTTGCTTTTATGGCACTCGGTGTAGCTTGTTTGGAATATTTTATTGATGAGGGAAATAGCAATAATTGGCTTGATTCAATGCAAATGCTAATTGTTTTGACTACTGCCATTATTTTATTAATTTTCTTTGTCTGGCGTGGAGTTTTGGGTAAATCAGTAATTAATTTGAATGTTTTCAAAAATACCAATGTCATGTTATGTTGTTTATGCATGTTTGTCTTTATGCTGTTACTTTCGGCATCAATGGCGTATTTTCCAACTATGCTACAACAAAGTTTTGGTTATCCAGTTGATACGGCGGGTTTAATTACGGCACCACGTGGACTAATCGCACTGGTTGCTGCACCAATTATTGCCAAGCTAATGGGCGTAGTTGATCCACGCAAAATTTTATTCTGTGGGCTATTTATCTCGGCTTTGGGTAGTTTTATGTTGGCTAGTTATGCACCCCAAGTTAGTCAAGGCTATATCATTGCATCGGTAATCATTCAAGGGATTGGTATGATGGCATTTTTTATTCCTATCATGCAAATTATTTTTATTGGCGTTGATTCAAGTATGCATAACGACGTATCGGGAATTTTCAATTTCTTTCGGAATATGGCAAGTTCAGTGGGAACATCCTTGTCGGCAACAATTATTGCGCATCAAATGCAAGTTACGTATCATGATATGGGGGCGCAAGTTTCGCCATATGCACGTGGCTATCAAACTTGGGCTCAGCATTTAGGTAATACTCCTGATGCAATGAAAGCGGTAATTGCACAGGCAACGGTGATGGGGCAAGGTGCCTTTGTGAGTTATCTGGATGTGTATTTCGTGACTGGGGTAATTATGCTCTGTACTTTGTGGTTACCATTTGTGTTGAAACGCCCAACGCGTGGTGCTCCGATTCATTTGGAGTAAGTTTGGAAACTAAACCGCGTGCGGAATCTATTTGTTATGGATATTAAAACTTAATTTTTGTTCTCTTTTAGGAAAAATGATGGCTGAAACTCAATCAAAACATAAACATTTAATTGCAGGTATTGCACTAATTCTTGTCGCTGTTGGCGGTATTTATGGCTATTATAAATATAGTCAGGTCTATCCGAGCACGGATAATGCGTATGTTAACGCAAATTTAATTAATATTGCACCTAAAGTTAGTGGTTATGTGCAGCACGTTTATGTTAAAGATAGTCAATTTGTCCATAAAGGAGATTTATTAGTTGATCTAGATCCGCAAGACTATAGCCTAATGCTAACTAAAGCTAAACAAGATTTTGCCTTAGCTCAGCAACAAGCGCTATCTGCAAAACAGCAAATTCTTACGGCTAAAGCCAATGTAGCTAAAAATAAATCTGATTTTGATTTTGCAACTCAGATGGCTACTCGTTATACTAATTTGTATAATCAAAAAGCTGGATCATTGCAAGATATGCAAAAGTATCAAAACCAAGCGATGGCAGCTAAACAAGCTTTAGAGCAAGCCAACGCGAGTTTAGATCAGGCTAATGCGCAAAATTTAGCGGCTAATACGCAGATTAGCATTGCACAATCTGGAATTAATAACGCGCAAAATAATACGGGATATACTCAATTACGTTCGCCGGTGGATGGTTATATTAGTAATCTTAATTTGCAAACTGGTGAGTTAGTCGCAGCTGGTCAAAAATTATTTGGTTTGGTGGATAATCAAAGTTGGTGGGTAGATGTAAATTTTAAAGAAACTCAGTTGAAACGGGTTAAAGCAGGACAGCCAGCAAGTGTTGAATTGGATATGTATGATCATAAATATCATGGTGTAGTTCAAAGTATTAGCTATGCCAGTGGGAATACCTTTTCATTACTTCCTGCTGAGAATGCTACGGGGAATTGGGTTAAAGTGACGCAACGTTTTACCGTGCGAGTGAAAATTGCGAATGAATCTGATTTTCCATTGCGGGTTGGTGCTAGTTCAAATGTAACCATTGATACCAGTAAATAGTAGGCTGATGATGAAAATAAAACAAATTTGTTTAGTGAGTGTGGCTGGGATTTTGTTGAGTGCGTGTGGTTTAATGGGACCAACTTATTCCGAGCCAAGTTTAAATTCACCGCAAGCTTGGCGTAGCTCTGATCAGATTAGTCAAGTTGAAAGCACTAATTTAGCGCAATTGGCATGGTGGAAACAATTTAATGATGCCAAGCTTAATCAATTGATTGAAAGCGCATTAAGTAACAATAATAATCTGCAAATGGCGATGGGCAATGTCTTGCAAGCACAAGCTTCATTACGTAAAGTAAATATGGGTTGGGTACCAACTGTAGCCTTGGGTGCTGGCGGCATGACTGGGCAGTCATTTAACCCGAGCTTTACTAATTTGAGTGGTTATCCAGCATTAAATAATGTAAATACGAGTACACAAGGATTTGATGGCTATGGAGTTGGAATTATTCCAAGTTATACCTTAAATGTGTTTAGTCAAATTAAACAGGGTGAAATCGCTAAATTAAATTTAGCCTTACAAAAGCAAGCGACAAATGCGGTGCGTTTGGGGGTAATTAGCCAAGTTGCGAGCAGTTATTTCACTTTGCTTGGGTTACAAAAACAGCTGGCATTACAGCAGCAAATTTTGGCGGATGCGCAGGAAATGCGTCATTATACGCAGATTCAATATGACAATGGAAGTGTTTCGGATTTTAATTTAGCAGCATTAGATCAGTATATTGCTGGTGTAGTTGGCAATATTCCGAGTTTAAAAGCCAATATTACGCAAACCGAAAATGCGTTGCAGGTTTTAACTAATAATAATCCTGGTAAAATTATCACGCAAAATACATTTGATCAGATTAAGCCTGATGGTATTGTGCCTGTAAATTTACCTTCAAGTGTTTTGAAACAACGTCCCGATATTATTGCGGCTGAATATCAACTGCAAATCGCCAATGGAAATATTGGTGCGGTAACGGCACAGTTTTTTCCAACGATAAGTTTAACTGGGATGTTAGGGCAAGGCTCGATGCAGTTAAATAATTTATTTAGTGCGGGTGGGGATTTTTGGGCAACTCAATTAGGGGTTGGAATGCCACTATTTAATTTGGGCTTATACGCTGAAATTGATAAGGCTAAAGCGGGCTATTATTCGGCGTACTATAATTATATTCAAAATGTGCGTAGTGCATTCTCTCAAGTTGATGATGGTTTAGCTAGTCATGATAGCTTAAATCAAAATGCAATCCAACAAAAGGTGGCTTTGAATAAAGCCCAAAGTTTATACACGATTGCACAAAAACAATATCAGCAAGGCACGCTGAGTTATGCTAATACTTTGGGTTTAAAATTGAATATTGACTATGCGCAGTCGAATGCCAATCAAGTTAAGATTCAACAAATGAATAGTTTGGTTAATTTATATCAAGTTCTGGGTGGTGGTTATCAGGTTGAAAGCCAATTGACACAAGTCAAGAAATTTGGTGATGGACACGATATTTAACCGTGATTTTTACGAACAGGTGGCTAAATCGGCTAAAATAGCTGCTGGAGTTAGTTAGAATTATTTAATCGGATAAACAATTATGCAACAAGTTAAGCTTAAAAATCAATCTCTCGAAGTTACGATCAATTTGCAAGGTGCTGAAGTACGCAGTGTTAAAAATATACTTACAGGTCATGAGTATATGTGGGATGCTAATCCAGATTTTTGGTCGGGAGTTTCACCAGTGTTATTTCCCGTGGTTGGTAAAACTACGGCTGGCGTGCTTAAATTTGCGGGTAAAGATTATCCACAGGGCAATCATGGCTTTGCACGGAGTTCGGTATTTAGCGTTATCGAATCGTCACCAACGAAAGCTATTTTGCAAATTGTCACCTCAGAATTGGGCGCAGATGTTTATCCGTTCAATTTGGCATTTAGAGTTAGCTATTCGTTGGATGGGGCTAAATTAATTACCGAATACACGGTAGAAAATTTAGATACGCAAACGGCTTATTTTAGTGTTGGGGCTCATCCTGCATTTAAGTGCCCGTTTGATGCCGAGCATAAAATTGATGATTATGTAATTGAATTTTCAGCACCAGAAAGCAATTTAGTTTGGCATGAAATTACGCCACAAGCATTCTTTACGGGTAAAACCCAAAGTTTAAACTTACAGCAAATGGAGTTAAATACAGAGACTTTTGCCAAAGATGCGTTAGTTTATGATAATTATGTCAGTTCACATATTTCATTACGTGAAAAAAATAGCTCGCGGCAAATTCGCGTCTCATTAACAGGTTTTCCATGGTTGGGTTTATGGTCAAAAGTTGGTGCAGAGTATGTTTGCATCGAACCGTGGTGCGGGCATAGTGATATGCTGTGGTTTGCTGGTGAAATTAATCAAAAAGTTGCGATTGAATCAGTTTTACCTAATTCAACTTGGTCGCGCTCATATTCAATTGAGTATGGTTATTAAGCTTCATTATTCTTGATTTGTGCTTATCGGAGTAGCGCTTACACGTGGAACATAAGTTGAGCGACTCTATTTTTATATGTTTCGCAAATTAATCTTAAATGAGGTCTGTCTAAGTGTCTATTCTATAGGCGAAATGAAATTAATTGTAATCCAATGAAACAGGCTAAGTTATAATACTTCCTTATGAAAAAATCTCTCTCCCTATTTGTTAGCTTAACAGCAATCGCATCGAGCGTTCAAGCAATTGATTTGTATCAAACTTATCAAAAGGCTTTGGCGTATAATGCCGATTATCTTAAAGCAATTGCGACCAATCAGTCTGGACAAGAGCAAAAAAATATTGCTCGAGCTGCGCTATTGCCGCAAATAAGTGCAACTGGGACAATTTCTGAGAATTATTTTAATCAAAGTGGCGTGAGTGCAAATTACAATCAACCCGTGTATAGTGCACAACTTAGTCAATCTATTTTTGATTATAGTAAGCTGTCAAATTATGTCAAAGGTAAATTTGCTGGACAGTTGGCGGATTTGCAATTAACCAATGCTCGGCAACAGTTAATGACTAGCGTGGCTCAAGCTTATTTTGATGTGTTATATGCTGAAGATGTGTTGTTGGCAACGCAGATGACTAAAACGGCATTGGGTAAGCAATTAACTCAAGCTCAAGCTGCCTTTCAAGTCGGTTCGGTGACAATTGCTGATGTGAATGATGCTCAATCGGGTTATGATGCAGCAGCGGCGCAAGAAATTCAAGACGAAAATAGTCTAATTAATAAAAAAAATGTTTTTCGGAATATAACTGGGATTGATCCTGAGCAAATTCAACCACTTCAAGAACAAATTAAATTAGATACACCATTGCCGCAAAGCGATAGCGCATGGTCCAAAATCGCTGAGAGTTCAAACTTAAATGTATTAATTTCACTCAAACAGATGGATATGGCTAAGCAAGATATTAGTATTGCCAGAGGTGGGCATTATCCAACATTGACGTTGCAAGCGCAATATCAATATCAAGATACAGGTAATATGGACTCAACTAACGCAGCGGATACTCAAGCGCAAGGACTGGATTACCCAGGCGGTCCATTATCTAGCTATAGTACGGGGTCAATTGGCTTACAATTGAGTATACCAATTTTTTCTGGCGGTGGCGTGAGTGCTCAAACACGGATGGCGACCGATAATTATGAAGCAGCGATGCAACAATTAACCAGCACCGATCGACAAACTAATCAAAACACTCGTAATGCGTATTGGGCGGTATTTAATGGGGTTAATATTGTTAATGCCCAAAAATCAGCATTATTATCTGCTAAAACTAAATTAAACTCGGATACCTTGGGTTATCAAGTTGGGATTCGCAATAGCGTTGACTTAGTGAGTTCACAGAAAAATTATTATCAAACCTTTCAAACCTATCAGCAATCGCGTTATCAGTATCTGATGGCTGAAGTTCAATTGCAATATCTCAGCGGTAAAATTGACGAGCAATTTCTGCAAAAAATCAATGCCAATATCAAGAATTAATGCATGTTGTGTAGAGTTAATGTAATTAATAAATGGCTTTTAAATGAAGTAAATTTGAAATAAATTCAGGTTGTTACCGATGTGACGTGACCGATCTGAAATGGTCTTATCTATTTTTAGTTATAGCTGTTTGTATTGGTAATTATACTTACTCATGTTCTTCTGTATTAGAGTTAAATAAATTTATTTTGTAAGTTAAAATAAAACCCCCAAGATTTACATTAGCCTTGGGGTTCTTAGTTCTGGATTATTTTATTTCACGTTTGCATCTGTTGCCGTGTAGTGAATTTGTGGGTTATAACCTTTTTGATTTAACAAGAAATAATAGTTAATTGTGGCTACAACTAAAAACACCCCTAAAGTCCCGAAGTTATTCATGCTGCCTTGATCTTGGAGGTAACCAAAGACACTCATTAAAGCCATATAAACAAACATTGACCAAGCTGAGGCAAATGCCCTTAGAATTAATTTCTTGCTGCGGTAATAAACTGAGCAATAGATTAAGAAGAATACTAGATGAAAGACTAATGACAAGATTAATGGCATAAACCCAGCTTGAACCAAGAGGTAACTAACCACCAAGTATGCAATGTAACTTAAGGTTAATCCAGCTGGCATTTTAAATGGACGTGGTTTATCTAGATCAATTTTGCGTAATTTACAAAATGCAATTGGTACCGCCAGACATGAGATCAGTTGAAATACCGAAACCACAATCATAATTTTATCCCAATTGTCGAAGAATATCACGAGGATCATACAAAAAATAAGCGTTGCGGCAATTGATAAACGTGAGATTTTATGAACGGCATGTTCTTTGGCAAAAACTTTGGGCATTTGTCCATCTTCTGCCATACCTGTAAACATCCGCGCGCTAGAGCCTACATAGATAATTCCAGTACCAGATGGGCTAATTGCTGCATCAACATATAAAACTACTGCAATCCAGTTAATACCCAAAATAATTGCCAGTTGAGCTAATGGTGATGTGAAATCTAGGGTATGCCAGCCACCGATAATTTCACTCGGTTCAATTGCACCGATAAATGAAATTTGCAGCATTAAATAAATAACTAAACAAATTAATACTGAACCAGCGAGCGCTAATGGAATATTGCGTTGTGGGTTCTTTAATTCTTTGGAGAACACCGTAATCATGCTAAAACCATAGAACGAATAGAAAATACCGCAGGTTACGACAGCGGTAAACATTTTGTCATAGCCATATGGAGCAATGGTACCGTGATATGAGCTAAAATTTTCTGGATGAAATGAGGCTGCCATGAAAATTATCGCGGTTAATGCTGGTACGGTTAATTTGAATACCGTAATGGTATTATTGGCTTTGGCAAGAAGTTTAATACCCCAATAGTTTAAAAATCCATAAAAAACCATTAGGAGGCAAACTACAGCAATTCCAAGGTGTGTAAAGTGATCATTATTAAAAACTGAATGACTAATTTTGGGGAATGCTTGAGCAAGGTATTGAATTGAAGCTTCAGCTTCGGCGGGGATCGTGATAATGGTTGCAAACCAATTCGACGATGCGTTAATAAAGCCAAAATCTCCATTATGGGTTATCGTTAACAGACGAGCAAATAAACCAGTTTCTTTTGAATAAAAAGTTGCAATTTCCGCTAATAAAAGAGCAATCATTAAGGCGAGTAAAGCACCAATTACCCATGAGCCAATTGCAACTGGTCCTGCAAACTTGGATGCTTTATAACTAGCAAATAACCAACCGCTACCTACGATGCAACCAACACCAATGGCAATGGCAGAAAAGAGGCTGGGTTGTTTTCCTGAAGATGATTCGATAAAAGCCATAATTAGTACCTATAAAATAAGTTTAATTAAGAGTGGTAAATTTCCAAAAGGGTTACCCAGAATAAGTTGTTAATTATATATTAAATTTACAACATTAATGATAGAAATGTGGTACTTTAGTGGAAATAATTAATTAAGCTATGTTCTTGTCTTGGCTTTAAATATAGAATATACGCTAAAAATCAGTTAGTTAATCTTGTGTGGCGTAATTGCTACATGTTACGCTGCTAAGTGGATTATTGTAGTTAATTAGGCTTTCGACGTCGATCGCATTGGTAAATGGCGGGTAGGGAGAACCAATTGATGAAATAGAACAGGCACAAAAATTTTCAGTAATATTTCGTGCTAGATAAACAGATTTTTTTAAGTAAGCATTGACAATAATATTTGCACAATACAATGTCTTATCTAATTTATTGCAATAGGTTTTAATTAAGTTATTACAGATACCTATACAATTAGGTTGGATTTGTTGAGTTTGTTGATAGCCAATGATTTGTTTTTCTGGATTAGCCTCTGCATAAATTGGGGTGACTTGAATGGTTGACTCTGGGACTAAAATATCTACAAATATATTATTTTCAGCTACGTTACATCCCTCTGGAGTATTAACAGGAACAAATGCGCTCGCATTATTGGCTTCGCCATGATTTGGATCTACATGTTGGTCATCGCCATAAAGAATGTCTGCAAATGCAATACCTCCACCACCGAAGACGCAGAAATTACGGTATGCTTTTGCAGAAACAAACACATTTTGTAAAGGATTTACTAAAATATAACTTTCTGCAAAAGGTGTATCTGGTGGGCAAATAAAGCGACTGGAGGTTGAGCTTTCACTAAAGTTATTTAAATTGCTATACGTAACCACTTTTAAACCAGTTTGGAATTCAATTTTTGCTGCCGAGTAATTACTGCTTAAATTATCTGGATTGGAGTGTTGGCTAAATGGGGAAATATAACTCCCAGCCATTATGTTTTGTATATTCATTTTAGTTGTGTTTTGCGTGCTGTAATTCTGCGCTGCTGCTACACTTTGACCTTGCCAAGTGAGTAAACTTTTAGTACGTAAGCTTGAGAGATTGCTAGGGTTAGTCTTTAATGGAAGAGCTGGCTTTATGGTGTGAGTTTTATAATAAATCCAGCCAAACACGGTGATTAAAACACAAAATAAATAGACTTGGCGTTTAGACATGTGATTCAATTTTATTCTAAATATGGTATGAAGAGCTGATTGTAGCAACTAAGTTTATGGCATGCAAGACTATTAATGTTAAAATTCGGCGTATTAATTTATTTTAGTGAGGAATTCGCAAGTGCAATACTGGTTAATCAAGTCTGAGCCTGGTGCAATTAGCATTGATGATGTGGCTAATTTACCCGATCAAACGATAGAATGGTTTGGAATTCGTAATTATCAGGCACGTAATTTCATGCGTGATAATATGCAGATTGGTGACAAAGCTTTTTTCTGGCATTCGTCATGTAAACAGCCTGGCATCTATGGTATCGTGGAAATTGTGACTGCCGCTCATCCGGATAGCTATCAATTTAATCCTGAGAGTGAGTATTTTGATCCGAAAGCAACGTTTGAAAAGCCGCGCTGGTGGTGTGTCGACGTCAAATTTGAGTGTAAAACGAACTATCTTTCAATTCAAGAATTGCGCAATCACCCAGAATTAGCTGCAATGAAAGTCTTACAAACTGGGAATCGTTTATCAATTACACCTGTTGCGAGTGAGGAATGGCAGTTTATTTTAAACTTGCTGGAAAATAAGTCATGCAATTAATTGATTTACATGCTGATACTTTAACCGCTTTATATTACAGATCAGGTGAAAAACTTAAAGATCAAGAGTTTTTGCGTGAATTACCTGTGGCTAATTTGGCGCAAAATAATTGTGCGATTGATTTGGCTAAACTTCGCCAAGCCGATTCATTGGCACAGTTTTTTGTGCTGTGGTTAAATTTACATGCTTGTGAGTTGCATAAAGTTAGTCCGTGGGATTTGTTTATGAAGCAATATCAGCAATTACGCCAGCAAATAGATACATTTAATTCACAGATTAGCTTGGTAAGTAATGTAGCTGAATTAGTGGCAGCTCGCGCGCAAAATAAATTGGCTGGGTTTGTGTGTGTGGAGGAGGGCGCATTTATTAGTTCACTAGAACAATTAGACGTTGCTTATCATTTAGGCGTGCGTTATATTACTTTAGTTTGGAATTATGAAACCCACATAGGAGTTCCATCGGCAATAGATCAACAGCGCGGTCTAAAACCTTTTGGTTTTGAGATGGTTGCTGCGATGCAAGAATTGGGTATGCTAGTTGATGTTTCACATTTATCCGATCAAGGCGTGCGTGATGTGTTGCAGATCGCCAAAAAACCAATTATCGCGAGTCACTCGAATGTACGAGCGTTATGTAATCATACGCGGAATTTAAGCGATGAGTTAATTCGCGGAATTGCACAGAATGGCGGCGTAATTGGGGTTAATTGTGTGCCATATTTCTTGGATGAACAAGATAAAACTATTCGCATTCAACGGATGGTGGAACATCTAGAGTATATTTATCGCTTGGCGGGGGAAGATGTACTTGCGATTGGCAATGATTTTGATGGTTTTGGCAGTTTGACGCCAGAATTAGATGAAATTAAAACCATTGCGGATTTGCCACTGGTTGCTGATGCGCTGATTAAAGCTGGATTTAGCTCACGTCAAGTTGATAAAATTTTTAATAAAAATGCATTACGCATATTAACAACAATAAATTAAATTATTTAAGGAAAATAGATACAATGAGTAATCAAGAGATTCGCACACAAATTGAGCAGTTGATTAATGAATATGCTTTGAAATTAAAAGCGACCGAAGCACAACTAAGCGAGAAGAATGAAGATTTACGCTTACTGAAAAAAAGTTTTGTGGTACTGGAAGAGAAATTAACTCCATCAGAACATCTGATTAGTGAATTAAGCGCGCGCTGCAAAACTTACGAAATTACAATTCGGGAACTAGAAGAGCAAATTAATGATTTAAGTCAGTTAAGCGGCGTGAGTAATGCCCGTTTGAGTAAATTGGAGCATAAAAATAGTAGCAAGTTTTATGCCATTATTTTATTATCTATAATTAGCTTAGTTTCATTAGGTCTGGCATTAAACTCTGGTTCAAGCGTGGTGGGTAAGTTGAGTAATTCGATGAGCAATAAATTAAGTAGTAGTTCCTCTGGACAAGCCTCTAAGCCAAGTAAACAACGTAAAAAACGCAAAGCATCTGCAGTAGTTGTGAATAGTGATAGCCAAGATTCAGAACAAGCTTCTTCTGCGGATAATATTAAACCAGTAGAACAAAGTAGTAAAGACAGTTCAGTTGAGGTAACGGCTCCAAGTATGGTAAATTAATTAATGATTTGACGTTGCTGTTCGGATTATTTTGTTTCTTTAGTTATTAGTATATATTCGAGGTTATTAGAATGAGCATAAAGTTAATTTTGTTACTTTTATTAGCACCAGTAACCATGGTTTTTGCCAATGATTCTATTGATTTACCATTCCAAACAGAATTTGTAAATATAAATGAAAGTGCGAATCTAAATGCTTTTGAGAATAACCTTCGGCCTTCATATTTAATTGCTGGTAATGAATCAAGCCAAAAGGCATCTATTTATAAAGTCATGCAAGAGTTTAATATACCAGGGGTTAGCATTGCTGCAATTCATAATGGTAAAGTAGCATGGCTTAAATCTTATGGCTACAAGGATAATAAAAATAAATTACCACTTACTACTCGTGATCTACTGCAAGCTGCTTCAATTAGTAAATCTTTTGCCGTTCTAGGGTTATTAAGACTTGCGACTGAGCAAAAATTAGACTTGGATGCGAATATTAATAATTATTTAATCGGTTGGAAGATTCCAATAAATAAATTTACTGCTGAGAGCTATGTTACTGCTCGCATGTTGATTTCTCATACTGCAGGTATAAATGTTCATGGATTCCCTGGAATACCTTCTTCTTTATCAGGGCAACTACCAACAATTATTGATGTATTAAATGGGAAAAAACCATACGTAGAAACAGAATCAGTAAATGTTATACAGACACCAGGAACATCTATGTATTATTCTGGTGGGGGAACTAGTATTTTACAATTAGCGGCTCAAAGTATTACAAATCAAAATTTTGCTAGTTGGATGCAAGAAACAGTACTTTTACCATTGAATATGACAAATAGCACATATCAGCAGCCTTTACCTTCAAAATACTCTAACCAATTTAGTTCAGGACACGATGTTTATGGTATTCCTCTTCTAGGAAAGTATCATAATTACCCAGAGCTCGCAGCAGCAGGATTATGGACAAGCCCTAAAGATTTAGCACAAGGTTTATTAGCTTTAATTAACGCGTATTATCAAGAGAGCGAAGTTATTAATTTAAATCCAAATTTAACCAAAAATTTATTTATTCCACAACCAAATTCAACATTCGGTTTAGGTTTAGAATTAGAACATCATGGCAAAGTTCTTGTCTTTGGTCATGCTGGTGATAACGATGGATTTCATGCAATTATGTTTGCGTTTGTGTCGGATAAACCTCAAGTCCGCAATAAAAGGCTAATGGATGGATTAGTTGTTATGACGAATTCTGATAACGGTATGTTAATTAATCAGATGCTTATTAATAGCTTTAATGATACGTATAAAATTGGTTATAATGATCCTAAGATAATAGAGCCAACAAAGTTATCAAAGGCTATCTCAAAATATGAAGTTAAATTTGTTCTCAGTGACTCTGATTTTTTACATAGTGTAATTGTGAAAAATAATTTATTATACTTAGATTGGGGTCAAGGAGCTCCATTGGAAAGACTATATCAAGTGGATACCGATCATTTTATTTCTTTATTTGGTAACAAACTTAATTACTCATGGGCAAATAAACAATTAAAATTAGAATATCAATACTTTGACAGCTCTGCGCTAAAGGTTGAAATTAAATAAGGTATTTTTGTGGATAATGTACAGTTGAGTGATATAGTTTCTTTGGCTGTAATTCTAGTACTAACGTAATAATAAAGTTGAGTAAACATATTTTGGCAAGGATTGATGATGCGTCGAGTTAATCGGGTTTTAAGTGGGGTTTTATTTTGTGTACCGTTAATGGGTTTTGCGCTAAATAACGCTACGAGTTATACGACTCAAGCTCAAGTGGTTGATTTACAACAACAAGCACTTATGGCACTTAGTCAAGGTGGCAATCTTAAGCAAAATGAGAGTAAAATTTTTCTTGGGGTAACCATTAAAGGTAATCTCGATAAGGCACAAGCTGCATTGCAATACGCGGTTAATTTAGTCCCTGAACGCCAAGATTTAACTTATGCGTTAGCCTCGGTGGAAGTTATGAACGGTAATTTAAACGCTGCACGGATGAATTATTCGCATTTAGAGCAACAAACACCACAGAGCGTAGATGCGTTGACTTTTCAGGCTGGGTATGCAGCAGTGGCTGGTGAATCGCAATTAGCGCGGCGTTACCAAGCTCAATTAGTCGCATTAAATACTCCAGCGGCTAAGCATAATTTACAAGCGTTAGCCATTGCCGAATCTGCGTTTAATCTTCAACCTAAAATTGATTTTTCTAAAAGTGTTAATCCGTCGGCACGTAGTGTAATTGTGATTTTGGGGTATGCTTTGCATAGTGATGGAAGTATGGATGATAAACTTATTCATCGACTTGAAGTCGGTTTGGCAACATTGCAGCAGAATCCTTTGGCTACAATTATTGTGAGTGGTGGGGTAGCACAAGGTGGCGTTACCGAAACTTATTTAATGCGTCAATGGTTAATTGAACACGGCGTGAAGAATTCTCAGGTTATTTTGGAAGATAAATCAATTGATACCGTGAGTAACGCGCTGAATAGTTTGGCGTTAGTGCAAAAATTAGGTGATATTGATCATGTGATTGTCGTTAGTTCAAGTAGCCACATTCGGCGTGCGGTAGCCGTGTTTGAACAAGCTAGTGCCAATTTAAACTTAGCTCTCACAATTGACAATCAAGCGGCTTGGGATTGGGGTAATCTTAAAGCTTCACCAGCAGCGAGTGTCACCGAAAAATCCTTAATTCTCCGTGATACCTTGCGTACTGCTGGACTGTGGGCTTTGCCTGGTATTTTACGTTAAGACTTAGAAACTTTTATGTTAAAGAGAAATGAATAATCATGAAAAAATCAATTATCTGTAGTTTGGTGTTAGCCAGCTTTGCGTCAAGCGGATTTGCGCAGGGAATTTACTCTGGAGTAGTTTTGAATACTCATGAGTCGCAGTTAAGTTCGGGAGTAAATTTAGCCAATCGTAATTTGAATGTGCGCGCACAAGATGATTTCTATCAATATGCGAATGGTGGCTGGCTAAAAACGGCGCAAATTCCTGCTGATAA
>JAIETT010000237.1 GCA_019744945.1 Burkholderiales bacterium | reverse complement strand
TTTTATATTGTGCCAGTTGAGCATTCAACCAGTTTAGGAATTTTACTTGGTGTGCTGGCAGGTGGAGCTTTTTATCTGTATATTCTTAATTCGGCTAAATTAGCTAGCTTAGGCAATTTGAATTCATTGCAGGTTTTAGCGACACGGTTTTGGTTCTTGTGGGGCATTGCGCTGATTATGGTACCAAAGCTTCATCTGTGGGCAAATATGCTGACTCATTTAGGCGCGTTAATTTTAATTAGCTTTGCTTCATTAATTGTGCCAATTTATTTTAATCAACGCGCTATTCAAAAACTGGGTGCCGAATTAACCTCCGTATTTATTGGTTTAGTGCCGCCAGTCACCTTTGTGTGTTATGTTATTTACAGCCATGAATTTCATTGGCTAAATGCTATGGTTTGTCTAATTATCACCGTTGCGTTATTATTGCCGACAATTTGTAAATCACGAACGGGCTAAGGATTGTGAGTTATTGTGGTGAATAGAATAGGTAAGTTTTTTGTGATCGAGTTGAGTAATTACGTCAGCTTAAATAAGTCACAAACCAGTTAATTTAGTACAACGTATAGTTTGCTTTTTTTAGGTTTAAATTTTCAAGAGAATTAACTCATATCAAAACATGTTAAAATGCCGTCCTCAGAATAAAATTATTTAGTAGAGAAGTTAGTCCCATGACCGCGAGCGATACCACTATTAGCGCCTTAAAAACACCGCCATATTCTTTGGAAGCCGAGCAATATTTGCTTGGAGGTGTGTTACTAGAAGAAAATTCCTATGATTATATTGCGGGAGTGCTCTTTCCTAAGCATTTTTATCGTAAAGAACATCAAATTATTTATGAACATGTGGTTAAACTACGCATGGAAAATAAAAACGTTGATGCAATTACAGTTGCTGAATCTTTAAAGCAAAACAATCAATTAGATTATGTCGGTGGCGTAGATTATTTGCATAATTTGGTTGAGTCAACCGCTAGTTCAACTAATATTGCGAGTTATGCCGAAATTATTCGTGAACGCTTTATTTTGCGTGAACTAATTAGCGCCAGTAATGCGATTGCCGATAATGCTTATGCACCACAAGGACGGAACATTGATCAATTATTAGATGAGTCTGAGCAAAAAATCTTTAACATTAAGGATTTAAATTCAAGCAACAAGCAATTTGCCGAATTCAAGAATTTATTGGATGAAGTTATCGCCAAAATGATGGAAGCTGCGCAGCGCGAAGATAAAGATGGCGTAACTGGCGTGGCTACGCATTATACCGAGCTAGATAGTTATACTTCGGGCTTGCAGCGTGGTGAGTTAATTATTATTGCTGGGCGTCCTGGGATGGGGAAAACTTCTTTTGCCCTAAATATTGCCGAAAACATTGCGCTAAAAAACAAAATGCCGGTAGCGATATTTTCATTAGAAATGCCTGGAGTGCAGCTTGTGCAACGGATGTTGAGCTCTTGTGCGCGCGTGGATCAAAGCGTCATGAAACGTGGTGATGTTACTCATGATGATATGGATAAAATTTTTGTGGCAATGAACGAATTAAAAACGGCGCCAATTCATATTGCGGATGCCTCGGGAATCAACGTAATTGATTTGCGCGCCCGTGCACGCCGTCTATGTGATCGCGTGGGTAAGCTTGGGGTGATTGTGATTGATTATGTGCAGATTATGCCAGGTATTCATAGCGGATCAAATTCTAATCGAGCGCAGGAAATTGCCGAAATTTCGCGTTCGCTGAAAACCTTAGCTTTAGAATTAGATGTGCCAATTATTTTGTTATCACAGTTAAATCGTGAGGTGGAAAGTCGTACCGATAAGCGTCCAAATATTTCTGATTTGCGTGAGTCAGGTGCTTTGGAGCAAGATGCGGATATTATTTTATTACTTTATCGCGATGATTATTATAACCGTGAAGATAGTAAAGAAAAAGGTTTGGCAGAAGTCAATATTGCCAAAAATCGGAGTGGTTCAACTGGTACGATTAAATTAGCCTTCTTGAATCAATATACCCGTTTTGAGAATTTGGCTTATCAATGGGAAAATGAATATTAATGGCAAGTAAACGGCAAGAGCAAGCACGGCAAATTTTCAGCATATTACGCGCGGCCAATCCCGAACCAACCACCGAATTAAATTATAGCAATGGTTTTGAACTCTTAACTGCGGTAATTTTATCGGCGCAAGCCACCGATGTTGGGGTGAATAAAGCCACCGCTAAATTATTTCCAATTGCGAATAGTGCGCAACAAATAGTTAATTTAGGCATTGAGGGTTTAATTCCATACATCAAAACAATTGGACTCTATCAAACTAAAGCTAAAAACGTTAGCGCGATGGCACAGATTTTGCTGGATAAATATAATGGCGAAGTGCCTGCGACTCGTGAGGAATTAGAAGCTTTACCCGGAGTAGGGCGTAAAACCGCGAATGTCGTTTTAAACACACTTTATCGCCAACCAACCATGGCAGTGGATACGCATATTTTTCGCATGGGTAATCGTCTGGGAATTGCTAGAGGCAAAACCGTGCTTGAAGTTGAGCAAAAATTATTGAAAAATATTCCCGCAGAATTTATGTTGGATGCACATCATTGGCTGATTTTACATGGGCGTTATGTGTGTAAAGCCCGTAATCCAGATTGTGAACATTGTTCAATTAGCGCGTATTGTGATTATGTGCATTTAGGAAAAATAGATGACTAAATTTCATTGTTTACGCTTATTACCCACGCAAGATTTAAAGCTAGAATTAGAGCAGTTTATGCAAGCCAAAAAAATTAAAGCTGCTGCAATTGTAACTTGTGTCGGCAGTTTGGCTAAATTACACTTGCGCCTAGCCAGTGCCAAAGATTTTCTGGTCCGCGACGAATTATTTGAAATCGTCTCATTGGTTGGAACTTTATCCTGTCATGGTTTGCATCTCCATTTAAGTGCTGCAGATGCGAGTGGTCGAGTAATTGGTGGACATTTAATGGCTGATAATTTAATTCATACCACCGCCGAAATAGTGTTAATTGAATTAAGTGATTATGAATTTACTCGCGAATTTGAAGCGCAAACTGGATATAAAGAATTACAGATGAAAAAGCTAAGTCTCTAAATTACGCATTAGTTTAGGTGTGATTTATCGTTAATTGGTATGAGAATTTAGCTTTAATCGATTATAAAAGTTGACGCAATATTTCAGCAACGTCGTGCGGTGTGGCGGCATAATAATCGGCACTAACCTCGGGCATTAATGTGCCAACCTTTAATTTTTTGATGTCTGGAACAGCACTAATTAAAGGTAAATCATTAAAATCATTAAATATAAATAATGCATGAGTAGCATCAATGTTTAGGCGTTCGAGTAGTAAATTACACCCCGAGCCTTTATTTATTTGTGCGGTAGTAATATCAATATTATTTCCAGTGCTGTGATAATTTAATCCCGCTAATTCGAACTCCTGATTTCTGTAGAGTGACACTTTTCCAGGATTCAACTCATATGCCATCGCTTTAAATTCCTCAAAGTTAAAAGTATAATTACTGGCTGGAAGATTGAATTTATCAATGACGTCATTATGCCGATACCACGCATTGCCATGTAATAATGGCGAACAAAAATACATATAGTCAATTGCGCTCAGGTCTATAATCGAAAAAAGATGCTGTAATTCTGTCGCTTGGATGCCAAATTCGTTAAGTAATGTACCATCTAATTGTACAATCCGTGCGCCACCCTCAATGATATGCAGTGAATCGTCTGGCAAGAGTCCCTTAAATGGTGCGCGGATAAAATTTGGATAGCTACGCCCAGTTGCAATGATCCAATTGATGTGAAGATGTTGCTGAATTAAAGCGCGGAGTTCGGTTGGTAAAACATTTTTTTCGGCTAAAGTCGAGCCATCGAGATCCATAAAGACGGTAGTTATTTTGCTCATGTGAATTATTTCTAAATAAAGTTAGATGCAATTTGCGTAATTTTATCACCAATAAATAGATTATTTAGTCTTTAAGGTGATTAATTAGGCGAATATTTGCGAAATTATTTTTTCTTATATCATTCTAGTAATTTGTATTTATTGGTATGAATAATAGCATATTTACGATTAATACGTCGGTTGTAAATTATAGTAAAATTTATTCTGTAGGGTAAATCTTAATTAATTACAATGTGTTAATCGGTGATTTTATCGTGGTCATAGTTGTTGTTGATAATATTGATTTAAAACTCTACGGAGAATACGTAGTGTGGTTTATGATAAATAAGTATAATTACTTAATAAGTGTAAATAATTATTAGGCTGATCAATTAGAATTAATTGATTTACAGCTTGATTACGTGGCTTTATTTATGATACAATACAGGTATTATGTGTCTCGTAATAAATTTTTCGGAGCCTCACCGAAACAAATTTTTACAACTATAACTTAAGGATAAAACTAAATGGCTAATACAGCTCAAGCAAGAAAACGTGCTCGTCAATCAATTGACCGTCGTAACCGCAATTTCGCATTACGTACGGAATTTCGTACTGCAATTAAAAAAGTTTTAAAAGCCATCTTAGCTGGTAATAAAGACAATGCTAAAGTAGAATTTGTTTCGGCTCAATCTACTATTGACAAAATTGCGCGCAAAGGTATTTTTCATAAAAATAAAGCTGCTCGTCATAAAAGTCGTTTATCTGCTAAAATTAAAGCTATGGCTTAATCTAGCACTAAATCTGAAAAACTCTTGGCTGGTCCAAGGGTTTTTTGTTGCCTAATCAAAACGATTGGTTTTTATGATTACATTTAATTAACTAACTTGAAGAAAGATTTTCAACATGGCATGGATTTATTTATTACTGGCGGGCGTTTGTGAAATTGGTTGGCCAATCGGTCTAAAAATGGCGAATGGAAAACATCCAATATTGTGGACTATTTTCGCAATTATTGCAATGGCAATAAGCGGTTACATGCTCTATCAAGCTCAGAAAACGATTCCAATGGGAACTGCTTATGCTATTTGGACTGGAATTGGTGCAGTTGGCGCATTTACAGTTGGGATTTTATTTTTCAAAGATAGCGCTTCGTTATTTCGTTTTCTTTCGGTGTTTTTTATCGTTATCGGAATTGTCGGACTTAAATTATCAGCGCACTAAGTTTTGTGAAATTAGTTTGTTTTAATAGAGGTTCTGCCAAACAGCGAGTCAAGCTCTACATTAAATGATTCAAGTATTTTTATATACTGCATATTAATTTTGTTAGAGCTAGGGATCGTTTTAAGGAAATCTACTATGTCAACTTGCATTTGAAAACCATTTATCTTATATTTATCATATGCAAGTATCATTATGGTATTTGAACAATATTTTTGGTTATCATCGTATTTGATTTTTAGGTTATTTGAACAATATGTTATAAATTTCGAAGTGCTTTTAAGTTTCAATATTTTATCTTTAAGCTTAAGTTCATTATTTTCACTAAATGCATTATTTATGTTGCTACGTTGAGATGTATTTAAATTGCCTTGGAATGGATTTATATCCATAACTCCAAAAGTAGCTGCAACATTTATACTTGGGTTGGTTTGTTGCTGCTGCAAGGTTGCCTCTAGTGCGCTTGTGGACGTGCTTATACCACCAGCATTTGCTATACTGTAGCTAATGCCAAAAATAAAAGTAAATAATTTTTTCATAAAGTGCATCTCTTAAATTAGGTATTATTACATCTAGTTATGGTTTGGTTGTTTATTTTGGTATGAAATTTAATGATGACTGTTTGTTCCTGCATTTACTATCTTTAAAATTATCTTTGCAATACTTAACATCCTCAACAAGAAAATACCCACTCAAATCAGGTGCATTAAATTTTTTGTCTTTAGATAGTACTTTGGAGTCAAGGTCAGTTGGTTCAATTATTTCTTTGCCATTATACCAAATTGTAAAAAGAGCAGTTTGAGTTCCATTTGGCAATGTGGGTATCCATCGCAAAGGATAGGAAATTATCTGTTTATTATTAGCGCAAGAAACTGTATATTCGATCGACTTGCCATTGATAAAAAATGCAATGTTATCAGATTGAGATATACTTCCACAGGCTGCAGACTCTTCATTGGCATAGAGGACACTTTGAGACTCTAGAAATGGCTTGTATTTCGTCATGTAATTGTTATTCCAATATTGTTTTGCTTTTTCATAGTAAGAAGTGGTAACTAAATTAAAATTTGCCGTAAGTTTTTTCATGTAATTATCAGTCAGGAGTTTGGGATTAATCTTGCATCCAATTAATTTTGGAAGGAGTTGTTGCATCTGAGAATCTCTAACCTGGATATCGTAAGCTTGTCCTTGACTATAAAATCCAGTTCTCTTTATTGTATCTCTTGTTTTTTGTATTTCATTTCTATGATAAACATACTGTCCTGCATAGTCATAACAGGAGTATATAGATGATGCTTTGTTAAATCCTGTAGCTTTCTCGAATGCTGGTGTTAACATGGAATTATCTGCGTGCACCATTGTAGATACAAATCCAAATCCAAAAGTTAAAATTTTATTTTTCATAATACATCCTTATAAATATATGAATTCTACGCTATATGATGCACTATGTCAAATTAGTATTTATGCGACTGAATACTTCGTATTTCTCACAATTCGGTGATATTCATGAGTTGCAAAAAGATATAACTTGATTCCATCTTATTTTTAAGTTAGATTCAACAACCTATCAAGATCGTTAAGGTTTGAGTGGTGTAGCAATAATACATTTGTTGTAGATGCTAACTGAATGGCTGACTTAGTATAAGTACTATTAGAAACAACAATTGCATAATCTGCGTTTTTGTGCATTCGACCTGCAGTAATTTCTTGTACAGCTGTATTTCCGACGGATCGAGAATATAGTTTACATTGCGCTACAACTTTTTTTTGTTTTTTTGTAGCTATGACATCTATTCCTTGGTCACCTGAACTTTTTGTTACTATACAGTCCCAGCCACTCTGGCTTAAAACATTTGCAACAAAATGTTCATATTCATAAGGTGTCATTTTGCTATTGAAATCTATTTTGATATTAGCATAATTTGCGGTGTTCTCTAAAATGAAACTATGAATTTCATTTAATATTGTTGCATTTACCATTCGTAGTTCTGGCATTACAATGTTCTCAATAAAGTATTTTTCTTCCTTTGTCCATCTATCATCCTCTACTCTATTATATCTTTTTGTACTTAGCTGACTACGCTTTATCGTGAGTTCATCTTTATGAGATAGAATGATCGTTTTTGCTAAATTTATACTAGCATTTTGCCGAAGGTGAAATCTTATTACATATATAGCAATGCAAATTAACACAAGAATTACACACAATATTACCGCTGGTTCGGTCGTGGTGTTAAAAACCAATTTAACCCATTTTATTATGTAGTAAAGACCAAATAACACAATAGCTATTAATAATCCATGACTCTCTGCTTTTTTTTGAGCATTGCTCTTTCTTCCCATTACATCACCTCCATTATGATGTGGTGATTTTACGCTACTCAGTGCAGTCTGTCAAACAGCTTCTATTTTTTTTGCTCTAAATATGGATGTTATACAATTAATTTCATTGCGATTAGCTTATTCACCAACAACAAGGCAGTGGTGCGCGAGAGAATGATTGAATCTTATTATTAAAAAACTTAAGAAACTTAATAATAAATGCTTTAATTTGTGACCAAATTGTGACCAAGTTAGTAGGCTTGAGTAGGTTTTAGTCAGTTATTCTAGATTTGTAAAAACACTCTAAATTATACAATACATTTAATAGCAGTGGTTTGAGCTATGTTATAATAATTGCTTATCTTTCGGGGCAGGGTGAAATTCCCTACCGGCGGTGATGAGGTCTTGCCTCTTAGTCCGTGACCCGGTGCAATTGAATAAATTGTAGCGGTGGATCTGGTGTAATTCCAGAGCCGACAGTATAGTCTGGATGGGAGAAAGATTGAGTCAATTCATAAGTATTTGTAATTATATGTGAAATATTATTAATGCCTTCAACGCTCTTGTGTCAGTTATGTCTATATAGACTAAAATAACATATTTATTAAGCGATTAGGGTGTTAGCCAGTTACGATGTAGCCAAGCAAATTTCATTAAATATAATCTCAAACTTATTAATCAAAACCTCATTATTTCAATATCTGCTTGAGTTACCTAATTAAATGGGTAAGGTTCAAATATTGATCTAAGCGGCTCAAATCTATTTTCTTCATCAATTCCCAGAACTGTATTACATGGGAAATCAATGTTTACACACGAATATTATATGCAACAAGTGCTGAATTTAGCACGTTTAACGGAAGTTCAGACACGACCCAATCCTCGTGTTGGCGCAATCATTGTTAACAATCATCAAATTGTTGGAATTGGCACGCATTTATTTGCGGGAAGTTCGCATGCTGAAGTATTTGCTTTGCAGCAAGCTAATGAGCGCGCGCGCGGTGCTACTTTATATGTTAATTTGGAGCCGTGTGCACATTATGGCAGCACACCACCATGTGCTAATGCGGTAGTTGCCGCAGGAATTAGCCGTGTTTTTGTGGCTAATTTAGACCCCAATCCGTTGGTCGCTGGTAAAGGCGTTGCAATTTTACGTGCAGCTGGGATTGAGGTAATAGTTGGTTTATGCGCGGATGAAGCAACCGAATTAAATCAAGTTTTTTTGCATAACATTCAAACTAAAACTCCATTTGTGACAATTAAAGCTGGTTTAAGTTTAGATGGCAGAATTGCGACTAAAGCCAATTTAAGTCAATGGATTACCTCCGCAGAATCACGTCGTGATGCGCATCAATATCGTGTGACGCATGAGGCGATTTTAGTTGGAATCAATACGCTACTGAGTGATGATCCAAGTTTAACCCCACATCTGTTGGAAAATCCAGTTAGAAAACCAATTCGGATTATTCTTGATCGTCAATTACGTACACCGCTAAGCGCTAAAGTTATTGTGGATAATCAAGCGCCAACTTGGATCTGTACCTCAAATCCTGATGCTACATTACATGAAGTGTATCAAGCACAAGGAGTTAAAATTATCTATTTTAATGAATTAAATATTGCGGAATTGTTAAAACGCTTATATAAAGAACAGGTGTTTAGTTTATTGGTTGAGGGTGGTGAGCAAGTTTATAGCAGCTTTTTGGATGCTCGTGCGGTTAATCAACTGGTGTGCTATTATAGTCCGCAATTAATTGGTTCAAAACAGGCAAAACATTTATTTGCTGGGATTGGTTTTGTGGATTTACAAAGTAATCTGCAATTCAAAATTAGTGAAACTAAGCAACTTGGCAATGACATAAAAATTGTTAATCAAATTATTAAGGGTTAAGGCAAATGTTTACTGGTATCATTGAAGAAATTGGCAGCATTCGCCAAATTAAACGTGGTGGTCAGACTTTGGCGCTGATGATTAATGCTAAATTAGTTACCAGCGATTTGAAGCTTGGCGATAGTATTGCGGTTAATGGCGTGTGCTTAACTGTAACGCAATTTAGTTCGACTAATTTTACGGTTGATGTGATGCCAATTACCTTTCAATCAACTAATTTGGCTCAACTTAGAGCAGGCAGTCAAGTTAATTTAGAACGCGCGCTGGCGGCGAATGGGCGTTTCGGTGGTCACATCGTTAGTGGACACGTGGATGGTGTTGCGTGTGTGATTGCAAAAAGTAATTTAGAAAATGCGCTAATTCTGAAAGTTAAATTACCAGCTGAGCTTGCTGCACAATGTATTACCAAAGGTTCAATTGCTCTGGATGGAACCAGCTTGACCTTATTTGAAGTCGGTGTGGATTATTTAAGTGTCTCGCTAATTCCACATACGCAGAAAATGTCGTTGTTGGGGCAGAAAAACATCGGTGATCTAATCAATGTTGAATGTGATCTTTTGGCAAAACAAATGCGCCAAGCGCTTGAGCAAGCGCAATCAGCGCAGAGTTCTAGAGTTAGCGCCAATTTTTTACAGCAACATGGCTATTTATGAAGGTTATGAATATGTTTAATACCATTGAGGAAGCCTTAGCCGATTTGGCGCAAGGCAAATTAATTTTAGTTTGTGATAATGAAGATCGTGAAAATGAAGGTGATTTGTTGGGTATTGCTGAGAAAATTAGTCCCGAGAGCCTGAATTTTATGATTACTCATGGGCGTGGCTTGGTGTGTAGTCCCTTAAGTAGTGATTATGCGAAACGACTTGGCTTAAGTCCGATGGTTGTGAATAATCAAGATCGGCACCAAACTGCGTTTACGCAAAGCGTAGATTATAAAACCAATACGACGGGAATTAGCGCTTTTGAGCGTACCGATACACTGCGTGCTTTGGCTAATTTAACCAGTCAAGCGGTGGATTTTCGTGCGCCAGGGCATATGTTTCCACTAATTGCCAAAGACGGTGGGGTTTTGGAACGTCAAGGTCATACTGAAGCCGCGGTTGATTTAGCGCGTTTAGCGGGCTGCAATCCAGTTGGGGTGATTTGTGAAGTAATTAAAGCTGATGGCACGATGGCGCGCTTACCAGATTTAATTGCAATGGCGCAACAATTTGAGCTTAAATTGATCCATATTCAAGATTTAATTACCTATCGTAAGCGTCATGAAAAATTAGTTGAGCGAATTGATCAAGCTAAATTACCGACTAAATATGGTAATTTTGATTTATTTGGCTTTAATTCGCTGATCGATAATCAAGAAGTTATTGTATTGGTTAAAGGTAAATTAATCCCTGAAAGTACACCGTTAGTGCGAATTCATTCGGAATGTTTAACTGGGGATGCCTTTGCTTCATTGCGCTGTGATTGTGGTGAGCAATTAGCCGCTAGCTTATTACGTCTTGAAGCGGAGGGCGGAATCTTAATTTATCTCCGTCAAGAGGGGCGTGGGATTGGCTTATTAAACAAAATTAAAGCCTATGCTTTACAAGATCAAGGCATGGACACAGTGGAAGCTAATTTGCATTTAGGTTTTCCCGATGATATGCGCGATTATTATTTAGCGGCGCAAGTTTTGCGAGATTTAGGGATTACGCAAATTAAATTATTAAGCAATAATCCGCGTAAATTTCATGGTTTGGAACAATATGGAATTAAAGTTATTGCGCGCCAAGAGTTGATTATTACGGCAAACTTGCAAAATAAAGACTATTTAGATACTAAAGTTAGTAAATTGGGGCATTTATTGGGGTAGTGGTTAGAAATATCCACGTAGAGTTAAGATTGGTTAAAAAGGTGCGTAGTTAAGTGTTGTTGCAAAATGACAGAATCGATGATTAATTTATTTATTGTATTATATTGAAAGGGTTATGATGATTTTCCAAGGAAATTTAGTTGCTCCACAAGGGCGTTTTGTGATTATTGTTAGTCGCTTTAATGAGTTTATTACCAGTAAATTATTGGGCGCGGCTCAAGATGGTTTAGAGCGTCATGGTGTGGCTAAAGAAGACATTGATGTGGCATGGGTGCCTGGCGCATTTGAAATTCCATTGATTGCGCAAAAATTAGCACAAAGTAACAAATATCAAGCAGTGATTGCCTTGGGCGCGGTTATCCGTGGCTCAACTAGCCATTATGATTATGTTTGTAACGAAGTCGCTAAAGGTGTGTCAAAAGTTCAATTAGATACTGGCGTACCGGTGATTTTTGGAGTTGTCACTACTGAAAATATTGAACAAGCAATTGAACGTGCGGGTACTAAAGCGGGTAATAAAGGCTATGATGCAGCAATTAGTGCAATTGAAATGGCTAATTTATTGCAAAATTTGGCATAAATTACTACTCTGCTAAATAAGCTTTCTAGATAGCTAAATGCGTCGAATTTTATAAATCTGTTATAAATCAGGTTTACAGGAAATTGGCGTAATTTAGCTATTTTTATGTCAAATGCTTAGATAGATTATCGCTTAACTGAGAAATTTGCTAAAATACTAGTCTGATTATGAATTAATTTGCTCAATTGGAGCATTAATTAATTTTATGGTAATAGAGTATTTAATTAAGTTACTGTTGTGTTTGAAAAGATGTGGTTAATGAAGAGAAAAAACTTTATTTTGTCATTTGGATGTTTCATCTTAGTTAGCCATGGTGTTTTTGCGGATAACTTGTTAAATCAAGCCGAGTCGCAAGCAATTGCCAATAAAATTTCTCAGCTCAATAATGCAACGCGAATGATGTGTACGCCACAATTGCGCTGTAGCCTGTCATTAACGACCCAGTTTTATTCTATGTCTAATTCTCAGCCCGTGTGGGTGGAAAATTCTAAAGTTCGCTCAGACGTTGAAGACTTTTTAGAAATTTTACGTAATTCTTATCAAGAGGGTTTAAATCCATTTGATTACCACGTTAAAGAAATTAAAGATTTATTGCAGCAAATTAAACTGGCGCAACAAAATGGACAAGTTGCGCCTGCTAGCGTGCTAGCTAATTTAGATGTGACGCTGAGTGATGCTTATCTCTTATATTCCAAACATCTTGAAGTTGGACGCGTCGATCCAAGCAGTGCTTATCCTGATTGGCAGGTGAGTCGTCGGCAAATTAGTTTGCTTGATCAATATATTGTTGCCGTAAAACAGAATGATTTAATTAGTAATTTAAATAAAATTAAGCCTAATTTTGTACAATATACGGCTTTAAAGAAAAAGTTAGCTAGTTATCAAAAAATTGCTGAAGCTGGCGGTTGGGAGAGTATTCCGATTGGTAAAGATTTGAAACTTTCATCAAGTGGATCTCGGGTGCGTTTATTACAGCAACGGATTGCCTTTACGCAAGATTATAGTTTGCCAAGTGACGATGAGAGCGCAATTTTTGATGCCGATTTAAAAGCTAGCGTGAGTAAATTTCAAGCTGAAAATGGGATTAAAGCCACAGGTGTAGTTGATAAAACGACTTTACAAAGCTTGAATATTTCGGTGGAAGCGCGCATTAAGCAAATTCAATTGAATTTAGATCGCCTACGCTGGTTGCCACCTGAACTGGGCAGCAAATATGTCTGGGTAAATATACCGAGTTATTCATTGGCGATTAAAAATAAAGGTAGTAATGATTTAGTTATGCCTGTTATCGTTGGCGGTGGTGGCGAAAATAAAACTTGTATCGTCAATAGTCGGATTACCACGCTTGAACTTAATCCGTATTGGGGAATTCCGAATCGAATTGCGACCAAAGAATATTTAGCCAAAATTCAAAAAGATCCTGAATATTTGAATAAACACAATATTCGCGTCTTTAGTAATGTAACTAAAAATGAAGTTGACCCAACCTTAATTAATTGGGGAAGCGTTAGTTCAAGTAAATTTAATTATTTCTTGCGTCAAGATCCTGGTAAAAAAAATGCACTAGGGAAGATAAAATTTTTATTTCCGAATGATTGTGGGATTTATTTACATGATACCTCGAACCCAAATTTATTTGGTCGTTCAGCGCGTAGTCTGAGCCATGGTTGCGTGCGCGTTAGTCAGCCGCTAGCATTAGCCGATTATTTAATTGTGAGTAACTCAAACTGGAGTGATGCCAAGTTAGAAAGCGCGATTAAAACAGGTGAACACAAATGGCTTAAATTAACTGAGTCGTTGCCGATACATATCGTTTATCAAACTGCGTGGGTGGATGAGAGTGGAAAACTTCAGTTTAGAAAAGACATTTATAAAGCTGATAATGTTGATTTTCCTGTGTTTATTCCGAAGAATATGAATGAATAAAATCCAATGAAGATACTCGAATTAGAAGATTTCAATCTTGAACGTCAAGGTAAAACTATTATTTGTCACGGTGCACTTGATCTTGCCCGTGGCGAACAAATTTTACTGAGTGGCGCAAGCGGTAGTGGTAAAACTAGTTTAGGGATGGCATTAGCTGGACAGTTATTTGCCAAAGCACTTAAATGTCAGTTTAACTTTGTGGCAAACGAGGATTTATTGCCTAAAGTCAGCTTGGTTAGTCAGTTTTTTTATTTTAAAGATAAAACTGGTTTAAGTGATTTTTATTATCAACAACGTTATAATAGTTATGATTCAGAATATGCGGCGACAGTTCGCGAAACCTTGAATTATTTAAGTGATGACCAAAAATTAAATGAATTGCTCGGGGTGCTCAATTTAATCGAGCGCTTGGATGCACCACTAATTCAACTTTCCAGTGGTGAGCGTAAAAAATTACAATTGATTTTAGCCCTGCGTACGCCGAGTCAAATTATGATTTTAGATAATCCTTACATTGGCTTAGACGTTAATTCACGCGATAATTTAATTGCGTATTTAACTAAGTTAGCGTGTGCGGGTGTAACATTTATCATTATTGATGATGATATTCAGATTCCAAGCTTTATTACCCATGTAATTTGGATTGATGCAGCACTTAGAATTCAAAAATCTAGCTGTGAAAATTATGTTCCATTACCGGCTAGCAAGTTAACCTCAGCGCTTAAAATTAATAAGCTTGAGTTACCACCATTAGTTGAATCATATGCAGAGATTGTCAAGCTTGAGCAGGTTACAATTAAATATGGTGCAAAATTAGCTTTAAATAAGATCGATTGGTTAGTTTTAGCTGGGCAAAAATGGCTCGTATCTGGACA